>JAHFDV010000126.1 GCA_023248815.1 Myxococcales bacterium | reverse complement strand
CGCCATCGAGCGGATGCTCGAGCTCAATCCAAACTTGAAGTTCTTTCTGCTCGGAGGTGATCACTCGACGGCCTGGCCCCTCGCAGACGTCCTCGCGAAACGAAATCGAAAGCTCGGCATCGTGCAAGTGGATGCGCACACCGACATGCTCGGGAAGCGCCTCGGGATCGACATCTGCTTCGCGACGTGGTCGTTTCACGCATCGCGTGCACTCGCGTCACCTTCACGCCTCGTGCAGTTCGGGACGCGTGCGTCGGGATTTCCGAAGGCTCACTGGGAGAACGACTTCGGAATTCGCCAATATTGGGCCAGCGAATGCACGGATGTCTCCGTCATCGATCGCGCGCTCGATGGTCTCGAGGCGACGGGCGTGACCGACGTCTACTTTTCGAACGACGTCGATGGCACGGACGAGAGCCTCGTGAATGCAACGGGAACGCCCGAGCCGAAAGGCCTCAGCGCCGAGTTCGTGCTCGCGCTGATCGAACGACTCGGAAAGCGATTCAATGTGGTTGCCTCCGACGTGATGGAAGTCGCGCCGCCAATTCAGCGCACGCCGCACGGTGGAGAAGAGACGTTGAAGATTTCGGGCGACTACATCGAGGCCTCGCTCACGGCGATGGGGCTCTAACGATCCAGTAAAGATCCAACGTCAACGAACTACGTGCACACGAGAGTGCGCCCGCACGTTTGCGCGCTAGAGTGCGCCGCATGAAAAATACCATGAGGCGAACTTGGTCTTCGCTGACGATGATCTCGTCGGCGGCCGCGATTGGCATTCTCACGTTCGGCGCCGAGCGCGTCGCGTCGGCAGCGACGTTTGACATTCCTTGTACGGCTGGCGTCGGCGATAGCGCGGCGCTCACGACCGCTGTCACGACGGCCAATACCAATGGCGCCGACGACACCATCAATTTGGTGGCGGCGTGCACGTACACGTATCTAGCGGGTACGAACGACAGCGCTCTCCCCGCCATCAGTAGTGACACGAATCATTCGCTGACGATCAACGGCAACGGGGCGACGATTGCGCGCGCAGTTGCGGCAGTGACGAAGTTTCGCGTTCTCGCAATCGCTGGAGGAAACGCGACGATTACCGGCGTCACGATTACGGGTGGCGATCTCGGCGGTACGCTACACGGCGCAGGTATCTCGCTCACGACCGGCACCCTCGTCCTGCGCGACTCCACGATCAAAGGCAACACGACAGCTTCTTATGGGGCGGGGATCTACGCCGGTGGCGGGACATTGACGATCGCGAAGTCGACAATCTCTGGGAACAAAACGAGCGCCGACAGCGCTGGGCTCGATGTCGAAACAGGAGCGACGGTGTCCGTCTACAATTCGACGTTCTCCGGAAACACCGCAGTTGATGGGGCCGGGGGAATCGGCATCTTAGGTGGCACGTTGACCCTCAAGAATACGACCGTGTCAGGGAACTCCGCGGACATCGGTGCCGGCGTCGGTCTCGGATTCGGTGTAGTGAGCATCGGCAACACGATCGTCGCTGGCAATACCGCCGCCGTCCAATCTGATGACGTCTACGAGGATGACGAGGATACCTTCACCGACCTCGGAAACAACGTGCTCGGAAGCACCGAAGGCACGGTGGGGTTCACTGTCACTACGCAAAAAGGAACGGCCGCGTCGCCGCTAAACGCACAGCTCAATGCACTGGCAGACAACGGCGGGCCGACGTCAACGGTCTCGCTCAAAGCGACCAGTCCCGCGAACGGATCCGGCAGCACAGCCATCTGCACGGCGGCACCCGTGAGCGGCGTCGATCAGCGCGGCAATGCGCGCGAAGCAACCTGCGATGTCGGCGCGTTCGAACTTCCTGGTGGGAGCGTCCCGCCTGTTCCCGATGCTGGCGTCGTTGACTCGGGCGTCGCGGACTCAGGCGTCGTCGACAGCGGCGTCAAGGACGGGGGCGCTTCTACGGATGCGAGCACGAAGGATGGCGGTCTGCGCGAGGACGCTGGCGACGACGACGATGATGATGATGACGACGTCACCCCGACGGATGCGGGCAAGAAGGACGCCGGCAAGAAAGACTCAGGAACCGGAAATGGCGCGACGACCGAAGGTGACGACGACGGTGGTTGCGGCTGCCGCACCGTTCCCGCATCGACGAATGGAGCCTTCAGCGCAGGCCTTTTCGGCATGATCCTTCTCGGACTCCGCCGCCGTTCGCGTCAGAAGAAGTAAGCGACTCGAACGAAGATGAAAGAGCCGCACCTCACGATAGTGGGGCGCGGCTCTTCTCTTTCAGTGGACGCGCTCTTATTCGCCGTCGAGCGTTTCAGTCTTCGCGAAAACCGAAATGATGCGAGAGATCCAGCCGGAGCGCGGTCGATTGGACGGTGGGAGTGTCGGCATGCTCCGCGCGATCTCGATGCGCTGAAGGAGTCTCTGCCTTGCTTCGTCCGCAGTGCGTCCTTCTTCTGACAACACGCAAAGCGTTTCGTCGTCGGACTCGGGCGGAGGGATGCTCTCGAAGCTCGGAAGATCGCCGTACTTCGGCCCCATGATCTTCGCGAGGCACATGTACTGGTTGCCCCCGTCGATCAGAAATGGCTCGCCCACCTCGATATGCGAGCGTCGCATCCGAGACAGCCGCTTGATGACGTGCGGGTCGAACCTCCCCATGAGTAAAGACACTCTAACGCGTTCGAGGACCGGTGGTAAGGGCGCCGCACGGTCGACCGGTTCGGATCCTAGCGGCCTTCTTTGTAAGCGCGGATCGCGTTGGCGATCCCGTCCGCGATGCGCTGCCTGAAGTCGGGTGATGCGAGGCGCGACTCTTCTTCCGGATTGGAGATGTAGCTCGTCTCGAAGAGCACGCTCGGCATTCGCGCTCCGACGAGGACATAGAATCCAGCCTGCTTCACCCCACCATCACGAACATTCACGGCACCGAGCCGCATCGACGTGAGCACCGAGCGCTGCAGAAGGTCGGCAAAGTGCGTTGCGTGCTTCGACTCACCGTCCAGCTTCAAGTTGGCGAGAATGGTTCCGACTTCGCGCGTCGCGGCCACGCTCGCGCCGTTTTCGCGCGCGGCGACGCGCGAGGCGACGACATCGCGGTCGCGATCGAGAACGTACGTCTCGACTCCGTGGCTCTCCGCCTTCTCGGACGCATTGCAGTGGATCGAGACGAAGAGGTCCGCTTGGGACGAATTCACACGCCCCGTTCGCTCTTCGAGAGAAACCGTCTCGTCACCGTCGCGCGTCAGCACGACTCCGATTCCCGACTTCGCGAGGATGGGAGCAAGACGATGAACGATGTCCAGGGTCACGTCTTTTTCGCGAACGCCGGAGGGACCGATCGCTCCAGGGTCCGACCAGCCGTGCCCCGCGTCGAGAGCAATGCGAGAAACCGAGCGGGGCGCATGCTTGCCAGGGAGTTGCCTCGCGATGTCGAGGACGATCCGGAACGGCTCTGGAAGGTGAAACGCGCGACGAAAGCCTTGCCCTGGCAAATAGGCTCGAATTCTCAGGGCGCCGCGTTCGAACCCCACGGTCACGTGCGAAACGACCCCGCCAACTTGGAGGAGCGGAGGAATGCGGTCCAAGGTCGCGCCCTCGATCTCGATCTCGACGTACTTGCGCTCGCCGTCGATGCCGTCCCGCACGGAATAGGGAACGGCACGCGAGGCTGCGATGACGAGACGCGATGCATCCGCACCAGGCCAAGCTTCGACTCCGGTCACGTGCGCGAGCCCCACCTCACTCGGAGTGTTGTCGCGAAGGAGCTTCGCTTTTTCGACGAGCGGAGCGAATTGCTTCATGCACATTCCGTTACCGCCTGCGTCGTGCCCTTTCGAGATCCGGTCGACCTCGTCGACGATGAGAGTGGGCTTTCGCTGCACCTCGGCCTTCAGAAGAACTGCGCGAACGCGCGAGTCGCACGAGACGTCGTCGCTCGGATTCTCTCCCGCAGCACGAAGGTAAGAGTTCGCAGCCGCCTCGCCGTCTTCGCCTTCGCCGTAGAGGCGGAATGCGCGCTCGAAAAGCTTGGCAGCAACGAGACGTTTCTCGTTGCTCGAGGCAGAGGACTCGCGCTCGGCTTCCGCGACGAGCGCATGCGCATGGGCGACGACCTCCCTTCGTGGGGGCAAAGGGTCGGCCGTGAGAATCGCCGTTCCCGCAGAGAGCTCGGTCTCGGTTTTCTGCTCGGGCTTTGTCGAGCAGCCGGAGCCGAGTAACCAAGCGAGCCCCACGAGCATCCTTGCGAACGCCCACGACGACGAAGCTTTTTGATAGGCTCGGTGGCGCATGAGCAACAACTATTCGGATCGAGCGACGGGCGAAGTGTTCACCAGCGCACGCGAGATGGTCAACAGATACATCCAACGCTTCGGCGCGAAGACGACAATATCGGTCCCCCCTCTCGATGACCTCGGCTACACGCAGTTTCCGAAAGGCTCCGCGCAGGTAGGGGTCAATGTGCTGGAGGACCACGGCGTGCTCCTCATACTGGCGCCCATCATGCCGATCCCGAAGACGCGCCGCGAAGATCTCTACCGGCGCCTCCTGGAGCTGTCGTTCATCGGAACGAGTGACGCGGCATTCGCGATCGACGCACAAAAAGAAGAGGTTTATGTGCGTGCCTTGCGCCGTCTTTCTGGGCTCGATTACGAGGAGTTCGAGGACCTCGTCGACACCGTGGGGCGTGTCGCGGACGACTGGGACGACGCGTTGAAGCGTGAATTCAAGGGGTAAAGAGCGTCCCTTCGACGTGATGTCCGGAACGATGCGCTGTTAAGCACTTTGCGCACGATGTGGTAAGATTGCGGCCAATGAGCGGCCCGGAGGATCTCGACAAGATCGCAGACGGATTCGTCCCGTCTTGGGAGCAAGCAAGCGATCCTTCTCAGGAGGCGGCTCCTGCGGTCCCTCCCGAGGCTTCCGCGGCGCCTGCACCGCCGGCGGCAAGCGCCCCAGCGGAATCGACGCACAAGAAGAATCAAACGTTGATCGGGGTCGCTCCAGCGATGCTCAACGATCTCGCAATGCGGCGCGCATCCGAAGGCAAGATGGCGGCGGCCGCTCCCGTCGATCTCCCAAATCAAACCGTTCCCCTCGCTGCAGTGTCCGCCCAACAGGCGGCAAGTCTCGTTTCACAGCCTGAGAATCGGCCTGCGTCCGCGCAAGCAGCTCAGCCTTCGACGAAGTCGACGCTCATCGGAACGGCACCGCCGGTGCTCGCCGCGCTTGCGCAGACGCCACCACCCGTAGCTGCGGCGTCGGCACAGGACGCTTCAGATTCACTGAGTATGGGATCCAACCCCTCGGGCTCACAACGTCTCGAGACGACTTCGCCATCGCTTCGCATGACACGCGCTGCGAGCTCGTCGAACCTCGATGACGACCTCAATCTCGCGATTCCGAAGAAACGCACGGGCGTGATCTACGCAACGCTTGCCGCCGTCGTGGTCGCGTTGGTTGGGGGATTTTTCGTGCTCACGCGCGCGAAGGATCCAGCGCCCATCACGCCTGGAGCTGAGCAGAAGATCGCGACGAGTGAGCCGGAGCACGTCGTGCCGCCGCCTCCCCCGCCCACGGCCGCCGCAACCTCTCAAAAGACCGAGCCCACGGCAGAACCTGCGAAGACCACAGACACCGCGAAAACCTCCGAGCCCAAAGTCGACTCGACCGTTGCACTAGGTGGAACGGCGCAGAAACCAAAGGCCGAGCCCGCCACTGCTGCCTTGAACGGCGGTCCCCACGCGGCGCCCGTGAAGACGACGCCGACGTTCCCTTCCACGACGACGCCCCCCAACACCGGCTCGAAACCGGCGACCGTCGTCACTCATCCTCCGCCAGCAGTTACGAAACCTCCTCCTGCGAAGCCGCCGGCAAAGGGGAATGGCAAGGGGAGCGGCGCCATCGTTCGTGAGGTTCCATTTTGATGTCGAAGAGGTTTGCGCTTCCCCTTCTCTTTTCACTCACACTCGCGAGCTCCGCATTCGCCGACGACGATGCGGCGACCAAAGCCGCGCGATCTCGATTCAAAGAAGGCGTCGAGTTTTACGACAAGGGCCAGTTTGAAAACGCGCGCACCGCGTTTCTTCAAGCGTACGCACTGAAGAAGCATCCCGCGATGCTGCTCAATCTCGGACAGAGCTCGAGCCGCTCGGGACACCCCGCGGATGCCGCGAAGTACTTCCAGCAGTACTTGCGTGAGTCGCCGACGATGACCGATGCGCAGCGCAAAGACGCCGAGAGCGGACTCGCCGAGGCACGCGCGAAGCTCGGCCGCGTCACCGTGAATGCGCCTACCGCCACCGAGATCACCGTCGACGGTGCGGTCGTGGGCGTGACGCCCCTATCGGAAACGATCGATCTCGAGCCCGGCGTTCACACGTTCCGCGCGCGCTATGCCGACAGCAACAACGAGTCGAAGAGCGTGAGCGTCACCGCCGGTGAAAAGCTCTCGCTCAACCTTCCTTTGCAACAAGCTTCTGCGCCCGTCGTAGCGGCGAAGCCCGCACCGGTCGAAGAGCCGAAGCCCGCGATCGCGACGCCACCGACTTCTACGGACGAAGCGACGCCACCGAAGGATCCGCGCCAGCATTGGGGAGACATGCCCGGCGACCGAAGCGGGCCCCTCTCACCGCTCGTGAACTGGACGCCCTTTTGGATCGGCGCTGGCGTTGCTGTTGCGGGCGGCGCACTCGCCGTCGTGATGGGCATTCAGAAATCTTCTGCGGAAGACAACGCGACCAAGGTCGAAACGCGCATTCGCGACGCTGGCGGAACGAAGGGAACCTGCTCTTCGACGAACCCCGACGACGTCGCACGCTTCGGCAGCGCGTGTTCGACCCTCAGGAAGAACCTCGACACGGTCGACACGGACGCGACGATCGGCAACGTCGCCATCGGCGTCGGAATCGCCGGTGCGGTCTTCGCTGCCGGTTGGTTCCTCTTCAGCGAAAAGAAGAAAGCCGTCGCCACCAACTTCCACTTCACGCCCGTCATCAACGCCGAGATCAAGGGCGCCTCCGCGGGATTCTCCTTCTAGAGCGCCAGCCGTCGCACCTCGACCTTCGGAAGGTCGAGGCCTAGAAGATTCTACGAGGCAGCCGCTCAAGCGGCGCGAATGCGCGTTTGGTCAGAGGACCCGCGAATGCGCGTTTGGTCAGAGGACCGCAGCGTCAGCGTCGACGCCGGCATCGACACCGACGTCTGGTCCAGTGTCCACGCCAGTGTCGACGGGAGGCTTGGTGTCGGGCGTGCTCGTGTCCTTCACCGTGACGACGTCAGGAGTCGACGTTTCGAGCTTCGAGGCATCGGGCACGGTGGTGGAATCGGGTTCCGTTTGCGCGTCGTTCTCTTGGAACGGCGAATCACCGGTGACCGTTTGATCGCCGGACGCGTCGAGCGCGCCGAGCTCTTCTTCGATCTGCGTGCGATCGAAGTCGGTGAGAAGTTCGCAACCTGCCGCGAAGAGGAATCCGACCATTGCGCCGGCGATGATTTTCTTGTTCATGACTGCTCCAAGTTTTTCGTTTTCTTCTTCGGTCGAGCGACTCAATCGCTCAGAAACGCAATCTGCTCCGAACGGAGCTCGTCAACGATGCTGATCAGAAGCGGATGCCAATCAGAATCGGATCACAGCGCCGGCGCCGCCGCCGTTCGACGTGATGATCGGCGTCGGGATGATGCGAATACGCGCGGCCTTCTTCTCGTCTTCCGAGTGCGGCTCTTCGTCTTTCGTGACGGCGAGCACGATGCTGGTGATTCCAAAGGTCACCGCGAGACCGAGGCAGAGATCGGCAACGAGCGCCTTCGTCTCGCCCGAGTCGGCTTTACTGGTGGTTGGCGCCTTGTCGAAGTCGCTCGAATCTTTGAGCGCGAGGATTCCGAAGATCGAACCCGTGACGAGCGCTGCGCCCGCGACACCGGCCGTCACGTAGACGGGGACCATGCTCTTCGGCTTCGGAGCTTCCGTCGTCGTGGTTGTCGTCGTCGTCGCCGTCGACGCGGTCGTCGTCGAAGAAGGTACGGGGGCGACCGCTGCAACGGTCTTCTCGTCTTTTTCGAGCTTCACATGCACGTCTTGCTTGGTGGCATAGGTCACGTTGACCTCTTGCTCCGTCGGGGTCCAGCCGTCGGCGGTGACCTTCACCATGTGGCGACCCGCGGGGACGTTGAACTCACGCGGCGAAGGGAGACCTGGCTGGCCATCGATGCCGATTTTCGCGTCCGTAGGATGCGTCGTCACTTTCACGCTGCCGGGCATCGCCTTGATCTCGCCGACGCGCTTTTTGATCGTCTCTTTTTCGCTCTCGAGCTTCGGGGGAACGTCCGAGAGGAACCGCTCGTAGGCGGCGACGGCTTCGGCGTAGCGACCGAGCTTGTCTGCGGAGAGACCGATGTAACGCGCGGCTTGCGGCGTCGTCTTCACTTGCTCCGCGAGGCGGAACTCTTTCAGCGCCGTTTCGTAGTCGGCGGTTTTGAACTTGGCTTCACCCGCCTGATAGTGGGTGCGCGCGTCGGCAAGCTCTTGCGTCGTTTGCGCAAAAGACGTGACGGGAAGTGCCAAAACGAAGGAAAGGGTCGCGATTCGGACGAGCGCGTTCATGGCCGACGAGGGTACCTGAGGTTCCTCGCGAATCCAACGAGAACATGCCTCGACGCACGCCTATTCGGCCCAGAGAATCGCGGCTACTCGTGCGGTTCGACGAGCTCGAGCAGTACGCCGCCCGCCGCTTGCGGATGAAGAAACGCGACCTTGTGCCCGCGCGCTCCCGTTCGCGGCGTCTCGTCGATGAGCCGCACACCCGCGGATTTCAAGGCCGCCAGCGCATCTTCGATGCCTTCGACTTCGAGTGCGATGTGATGAATCCCCTGCCCGCGCTTCTCGAGAAACTTCTCGAGGCCGTCGTTCCCTTTCGGCGAGATGAGCTCGATGCTCGTTTCGCCGAGTGGAAGCAAAACGGCCTGCGTCTTCTGCGACGCTACGAGCTCGTCGTGAGACTTCGAGACACCGAGCAATGCTTCGAACGTCTTTGTGGACGCTTCGATGTCCTTCACACAGATCGCGATGTGATCAATCTTTTTTACGCGCACCATGGCCGGAGAGCGTAGTGGCAATTTGGCGGTCGCGGAGTTCTGAAATGCGTTCTAGAGTCGGCGCCTCGATTCCAATCATCGCTTCGGAGGTTCCTATGAAAACGTTCTTCTTGCGCTTCGCGACCCTCGCTGTCGCGCTCTTCTGTCTCCAAGGTTGCGGCTCGAGCCTCGCGCAGCCCTTCCAAGGAATGAAAGATCAGAAGGCGCCTCTCACGGCGTTCCGTCTGCAAAACTATTCACCGCCCGCGCAAGCCGCGGCGACGACTGCGACGGCGCAGGCGGCCCAGATTCCCGCGCAAATCCAACAGTGGATTCAGGCAGGTGCTGCGATGCTTCCCCCCGGACTCATTCCGCCAGGTCTCGTTCCCGGCTCGACGGCGCCCGTCGCTGCGGCACAGCAGGTCGCGAAGTTCGGCGAGTTCCCGATCATCGCGCAGCAGAACGTTCTCTCCGAGGACTCGCGCAACAAGCTCTTCGAGCTCTTCGGCAACGAGAAAAATTTCACGGTGCCCCGCGAGAACTGCCTCTACGCCGAGTTCGGTCTCAGCGTTCCGCAGATGAACCAGCCCTCGGCCGACATCTTCGTCTCGCTCTCCTGCAACCAGATCCGAACGAGCGGCTTCTCCTGGCCGCACGGCGCCAACAACGGTCTGACGCCCGATGCGACGAAGCAATTCGTCTCCATCATGCAGCAGATCTTTGGCGGGGGCTGAGTCACTCGCGGGATTCGCTTGAACGCGCCCATCAAGTACATCCCGAACCCCGCGCTCGCGTGGGTCTACCGGCGGCTCTTTCGTAACATTGCCGTCGATGACACGTGGGCGTCGCGGGTGCGCGCCGCGGAGAGCAAAGGGACGGTCGTCTACGTCCTTCGCAATCTCTCGTTCGTCGATTTCTTCGCGCTCGATCACTTGACGAAACGCTACGAGCTGCCCGAGGTCAAATTCGCGAATGACCTCGGCCTCGGCGTGCTCGAGCCCATGGGCAAGGGCTGGCTGAATGCGCTGCGTCCCAAGACGAAGCTCGACGAAGAGGAGCTCTTCGAGGCCGCGATCCGCGGTGGTGCGAGTGCCGCGCTCTTCTTGATGCGCCCCCCCGACCTCTTGGATGCGACGGCGCGCGGCAAGCTCGAGGGCGACAACTTCCTCCGCACGCTCATCAAGCTGCAGCCGCAAGTCAAAGACCCCATCCTGCTCATGCCGCAGGTGTTCGTGTGGTCGAAAGAGTACGACACGATTCCGACGCCCTTCGATCAGTTCCTCGGTCCCCGCGAGTGGCCGGGACGTGCGCGCAGCCTCGCGCAGGCGCTCTCCAATCTCGACAACGTCACGATGCGCGCGGGCGATCCCGTGAATCTGCGCGAAGAGCTCGCGAACCGCTCCGGCGACGAGAGTGACGAGCTCTTCATTCGCCGACTCCGTTCACTCGTCCTGCGCCGCATCGAACGCGAGCGCCGCGCCGTCCTCGGTCCGCTCAAGAAATCTCCGGAGCGTGCGCGCGAGCAAATTCTCAAGAGTTCGAAGCTCCAGGCAACGATTCACGATCTCGCGGGAGACAACGCAGCCGAGGAGACGAAGCTCCAAGCCAAAGCGCTTTCGATGCTCGATGAGCTCAGCGCCGATCCGCACATCTCTTACGTCGCGACCTTCGGCGGGGCGATCAACAAGGGCTTGCCGCTCATTTTCTCGGACCTCCAATTCGATCACGTAGGGCTCGAGCGCATTCGCGATTTGATGAAGCAGGGTCCGGTCATCTTCCTGCCGAGCCATCGCTCTCACTTCGACTACCTCATTCTCTCGTACGCGCTCTTCACGCATCACCTCCAGGTCCCCGTGATCTGCGCCGGTGACAACCTCAACTTCTTCCCTCTCGGGACGATCTTCCGGCGCGCGGGCGCATTCTTCATCCGGCGGTCCTTCCGCGGAGATCGTTTGTATTCTGCAGTCGTCGATGCGTACCTCCGTCGCCTGATCATGGACGGCTGGTCGATTGAGTTCTTCATCGAGGGAGGGCGTTCGCGCACGGGCAAGCTGCTTTCACCCAAGCTCGGAATGCTTTCCGTTGTCGTGAGCGCCGCGCTCGAGGTTTCACGTACGGTCACGTTCCTCCCCGTATCGATCAGCTACGAGCGCCTCTTCGAAGAGAAGTCGTATGCGAACGAGCTCCTCGGCGGCGAGAAGAAGAAAGAGGACGTGAGCTCGGTGCTCGGCGCGGCCCGCTATCTTCGCGAGCGCTACGGCACCATCAGCGTCCAGTTCGGCGAGCCGCTCACCCTCGCCTCCATTTACGAGCAGACTGAAGGCAAGCCGTTCAATCCCGAGACCATCAGCGCTCCGAAGCGCCGCGCGCTCATTCAGCGCCTCGCCTACCGCACGATGAACGAGATCAATCGCGTCACGGCAGTCACCGCGGGCGCGCTCGTCGCTGCCGCGCTCCTCACGACGGATCAACCAGGGCTTTCGTACGACGATCTCTCGAGCACGGTCTCGCTCTTGGCGCAGCTTCTCAACAAGTGGGGCGCGCGTTTCGCGGCGGACACCTACGACGAAGCGGAGGGCTCCGTTCGTCCCGAGCGAATTCGAGCGGCGTGCGAGCTCTTCGTTCGGGCAAGCCACGTTCAGGTGCGGCTCCCGGGAAAAAATCTCGCTGGCAAAGACGCGCTCAGCATCGCGCGCCAGAATCCAGACGTGATCTTCTCCGTCCCGAGTGATCGCCGCGTTTACCTCGATTTGCCGCGCAATCTCATGCTTCACTTTTTCGTCGCGCGCGGCGTCGTCGCCGCTGCGATGTGCTTCGCCGTCACGCTCATCGACGACCTCGATCTCCCGGTCGACCTCGTGCGCGAGCGGACGCAGACCCTTTCTCGCCTTTTGAAGTTCGAGTTCCAGTTCCGCGCCGACGCGCCGTTCGAGTCGATCTTCAACGAGACGAAAGAGCAGATGATTGCCGACGGCGAGCTCCTCGAACACGAGGGGCGGCTTCGTCCCGGAACCGGCCTCGGGCGAAAGCGCCTCCTCATCCACTTCAACATGATCCGCGCATATCTCGAGGGTTATCGCATCAGCGCGAAGGCACTCGACAACGTCGCGAAAGGCCCACTCAGCGCGCGAGAGTTCGCCAAGCGCGCGCTCGTCGACGGCGAAGAGCTGTTCCTCTCGGGACGCATCTCGCGACGCGAAGCGATTTCGCGTTCGACGTTCGAGAACGCGACCGAAGCTTTCGTCGACCTCGGCTACCTCCGGCGCGAAGAAGGCAAGCTGCGTCTCGTCGAGGCCTATGAAGACAAGACCGCGCGTACGAACCTTGAGACGACGATCGGCGCTTGGTCGACCTTCCGCGGAACGCCTGGATGAAGCAACGTTCTCGAACGTTGCTCGCGGCGCGCGCGTCGCTTCTCGCGCTCGTCCCTTTCGTGTTCGCGGCGAGCCTGAGCGGTTGCCTCTTCTCTCCCTCCCCCGCTTCCCCCGAATGTA
>JAHFDV010000486.1 GCA_023248815.1 Myxococcales bacterium | reverse complement strand
GAGCACCTGACGGCGATCGAGATCGTAGAAGAGGCCGTTGATCGTGAAATCGCGGCGCATGGCGTCTTCGTGCGCGTCACCAAAGGCGTTGTCGTTGCGAATGAGGAGATCTTCGTCTTCGCTCTCTCCTTCGCCGGGATTGCGGCGAAAGGTTGCGACTTCGATCACTTTGTTGTTCGCGAAAAGGACGTGCGCGAGACGGAAGCGGCGACCGATGATGCGGCAGTTTCGGAAGAGTCTGCGGCAGTCTTCAGGACGAGCGCTGGTCGCAACGTCGAAGTCTTTGGGTTTGCCGTCGAGGAGAAGATCGCGAACGCAGCCGCCGACGAGATAAGCCTCGAAACCAGCGCGCGTCAGGCGCCTTACGACGAGCGCGGCGTCCGCGTCGATCTTGTCTTTGGGGAGGTCGACATCATGCCGTTCGAGGCCGGTTCCGGCGTGCATCGAAACGACGACTCCCTCTTCGACATCTCGGCTCTCTTCGGCTTCTTCGATGCGAAACGATGGGAGCTCTGGAGGCTCCGGAAGGTCGCTCTTTGGGCGGTCCACCAATCCGGGAAACTAGCACGAACTCGTCCGTAACGTGCCGATGAATCTCTAGTGATTTCAGTGAGAGCCAAAAACCGTGCCCGCACCGTTGACGGTTTGGGTGAGGTGATTACGTTCTCGCAACGAAGGGTAATCTCGAGAGAAAACAAGACTCGAGACCCTCACAGACTAGCGCCAAAGACCCCTCGAAGGGTCAAGGCGGAGAGAATCTTTCGGAGGATATAATGGGCAAAATCATCGGAATCGACCTTGGGACGACCAATAGCTGCGTCGCCGTCATTGAAGGGCGCGAACCCCGCGTTCTCGAAAATGAGCAGGGTGCACGCACCACGCCGAGCATCGTGAGCTGGGACGACAAGAATGAAGTCGTCGTCGGCCAAATCGCGAAGCGCCAGGCAGTAACGAACCCCGAAAACACGGTCTTCAGCGCCAAGCGCTTCGTCGGCCGTCGTTTCGAAGAAGTCTCGGAAGAAGCGAAGCGCGTTCCTTACAAGGTCGTGCGCGCCTCCAACGGCGACAGCGCGTTCGATATTCGCGGCAAGACCGTGACGCCTCCAGAAGTGAGCGCGCACATCTTGATGAAGCTCAAGAAGGACGCGGAAGAGAAGCTCGGCGAGAAGATCACCGAAGCCGTCATCACCGTTCCCGCTTACTTCAACGACGCGCAACGCCAGGCGACGAAAGACGCCGGTCGTATCGCCGGCCTCGACGTAAAGCGCATCGTCAACGAGCCGACTGCGGCAGCTCTCGCGTACGGCTTCGACAAGAAGTCGAACCAAGTGGTCGCGGTCTACGACTTCGGCGGCGGAACGTTCGACATTTCGATTCTCGAAATCGGCGACAACGTCGTGGAAGTCATCTCGACGAACGGTGACACGCACCTCGGCGGCGACGACTTCGACAACGTGATCATCGACTGGATGGTCTCCGAGTTCAAAAAGACGAGCGGCATCGACGTCTCGAAAGACAAGATGGCGCTTCAGCGTCTCAAGGAAGCGGCCGAGAAAGCCAAGATGGAGCTCTCGGGCGTTCAAGAGACGTCGATCAATCTACCGTTCCTCACGATGGCAGCCTCGGGCCCCGTCCACCTCGACATGCGCCTTTCACGCGCAAAGTTCGAGCAAATGATCACGCCGCTCGTCGAGCGCTCGATGGAGCCCGTTCGTAAGGCTCTTTCGGATGCGAAGAAGCAGCAAAACCAGATCGACGAAGTCATTCTCGTCGGCGGCTCGACGCGCGTGCCGCTCATCAAAGAGACGGTGAAGAAGTTCTTCGGCAAAGATCCGCACCAGGGCGTGAACCCAGACGAAGTCGTCGCGATCGGCGCGGCGGTGCAAGCCGGCGTCCTCTCGGGCGACGTGAAAGACATCGTTCTTCTCGACGTCACCCCGCTCTCGCTCGGTATCGAGACGCTCGGCGGCGTGATGACGAAGATGATCGAACGCAACACGACCATCCCGACGCAGAAGAAAGAAGTCTTCTCGACGGCGGCCGACATGCAGCCCAGCGTCGACGTGCACGTCCTTCAGGGCGAGCGCACGGAGTCGAAGTTCAACAAGTCTCTCGGCAAGTTCGTGCTCGACGGCATCCCGCCGGCGCCGCGCGGCGTGCCGAAGGTCGAAGTCACGTTCGACATCGATGCGAACGGCATTCTCTCGGTCCACGCCAAAGACACGGGCACGGGCAAAGAGCAGAAGATCGTCATCAAGGATCAATCGGGTCTCTCTGAAGCCGATATCCAGCGCATGGTGAAGGACGCAGAAGAGCACGCAACGGAAGACGCGCAACGTCGCGAGCAGATCGAGCGCCGCAACAAGCTCGACAACCTCTGCTACCAACTCGAAAAGACGATCTCCGAGAACAAGGAGAAGATCAAAGGCGAGGAAGTGGCGTCGCTCGAAGCTCTCATCAAGGACGCACGCGCTGCCATCGACAAGCAGGATGACGTCGCGGTTCAGGCTTCGCTCGAGAAGATCGAAAAGGAAGCCGGCAAGATGGCGAGCTCGATGTACGGCGGTCAAGAAGGCGGTCCGGGAGCACCTCCGGGTGGCGATCCGAACGGCGGAGCACCCGGCGGCGAAGCGGGCGGCTCTTCGAAAAAGAAGGGCGGCGATGGAGTCATCGACGCCGAGTTCGAAGACGCGACCTGATTCCCGGCGAAACGCCGCGTAAAACTTCGGAGTGAGCGCCAGCCGAAAGGAGCTCCTCCGATCTCAAGGAAGCCTCGAGAAATCGAGGCTTTCTGCTTTTGTTCGTCTCAGATTCCCGAAACGACGACCGGCATCAGCACCTGCGCGCCACCCGCGTCGTAGCCGAGCTCGTTCGAGGAGCTGTATCCCCAGCAAGCAATCTCGCCGTTCGCCTTCAATGCGCAGGTATGACCGCTGCCGCCGGCGATCTCGGTCGTCTTACCGAGAGCCGTGACTTCTTGTGGAGACGTGCTCGCGCCGAAGCCCGTGCCTGGGCTCGATCCCCAGCAGTAGGGTGTTCCATTCGTCGTGATCGCGCACGTTCCAAAGCCATTTCCGTAGATGGAAGCGACGTCCGTGAGCCCGGGAACTGCCGTCGCCGAATGATCGCCTTCGTCCTTCGTCCCGAGTCCCAATTGGCCGCCTTGATTGTTACCCCAACAGGCGACCGTCGCATTGGAGAGCCTCGCGCACGAATGGTAGGTCCCGAGCGCGACCGTACTTCCATTCGTGATGCCGAGGACATCGACCGGCGTCGTACGGTCTTGCTTCGTTCCATCGCCGACCTGACCCCAAACGTTGTACGTGCCCCAGCACTTGGCGGAACCATTGGAACGCAAGACGCACGTGTGGCCCCAGCCTGCGCCAATCCCCACCGCATCGGTGAATGCTGGCGTCGGCTCCGTCGGAACAGAGCGAGTCGAACTGCCATCGCCGATTCCGTTGCTCCCCCAGCACGCCGTGTGCCCGTTCGAGCGGAGCACGCACGTATTGTAGTCGCCCGCGGTGATCGCGATGGCGTCCACGAGGTTGCTGACGTCGACGGGCGTTCCGCTGCTCGCAGTCGCATTGTTGCCGAGGCGCCCACCGTCGCCATCACCCCAACATTTCACGTGTCCCGTCGAAAGACGCGCGCAGGTGCGATCACCACCCCCTGCGATCTCGACGGCATTCGTGATGCCGATGACGTCGACGAAAGACGCAGCCGGCGACATCGTTCCGTTTCCGAGCTGCCCTTTGTCATTCTTGCCCCAGCACTTGATTGCGCCGGCCTTGATGCGGCACGAGTGGGAATTTCCGACGGCGAGCTGATGCCCGGATGGGATACCTCCATCGCCGAGCAGGGAGCCGTCTGTAGCCGTGGCTGTATCGCTGGCGTCGCTAGCATCGAGGCTCGACGCGTCGCTATTGGATGAGTCGGATGTGGGGGCATCGTCACTTGTCGCTTCCGACTTCGCGGCGTCTTCGCCCGTCAGCGTCGAAGTGTCGTTGTCGGATCCACACGCGACCACCGCGAGCTCCATCGCTCCGAAGCCAATGACAGTAAGGGCAAGGGTCCAAGTTCTCATGGCGCTCATCTTTGCGCGAAATGAGGACGCGAGTAAACGATGACGGTGCGATCATGAGAAGCGGCGGCGCCTTAGAGCGCGCTGAGGCGCACATCGTCGAAGTAGCTCGTTCCCTCGCCGCCGACTGCGCCGTCGCCGAGCAACGTCACGCGCACGTATGCGGTTCCCGGCGGCGAAACGGCGAGCGACGTGGAGACGAACGAAAAGACGGTAGATGTTCGCGGAGGCGCGACGACACCAGAGAGCGGCGCGAAGGTCGCGTCGAGAAAATCGAGACGAAGGGCTGCCGCGCTTCCGGAGATCCATTTCACACGCACATTGGCGCGGTAGTCGATACCGGGTTGCGCGCGCATCAGCTGCGTTGCCGATGCGATCCCCGTTTTTGAACGGCTGAGCATGAGCCCGCTCGTTCCAGCGGAATGAGCCGCAGGGGAGCGTGCGACGCTTCCGCCTGGCGCCGCGTATCGCAGAAGCGTGTGAGTATGTCCGATTCGCGCAGCGAGGTTGTTCAGGATTCGACGACGGAGCGAGCTTCGTGGGTGTAGCCGAGCCAGCACGCGGCGTTGGCAAACACGAGGGCAGCCTCGCACTCGAGCGTCTCTTCCCTGAGCTCCC
>JAHFDV010000485.1 GCA_023248815.1 Myxococcales bacterium | reverse complement strand
AGGCGGTCGAGCGTTCCCGGATGACTCGGGACGAGATCGAGCGCGGTCTCGAACTCGGAGAACGCGCGATCGACGTCGGCGAGCTCCTTGGAAGCGAGGAGCCCCATCTCTTCTCGCACCTTCGCTTGGGTGCCAGGATTGATGGATTCGGTCGCCTGACGCTCCATGAGCGTCATGAGGTCTCCGTAGCGTTCGTTCGAACGGTAGAGACGGCGAAGCTCGACGAAGGCGCGCGGATCCGGCTGCCGCTCGAGCACTTCTTCGTAGTGGACGATCGCGCCGTTGGCGTCGTTGAGGGAACGCTCGGCGATCTCTGCGCGCCGAAGCAAGAGCGCCGCTTGATCGCCGATTTCTGGGGCGATGCTCTCGTGACGTCCGAGGACCTCGTAGAGCTTCTCCCAGTTCTTCTCTTCGGCGTAGAGCACTTCGAGTCGGCCGAGGGCGGCTTCGTCGTCATCCTTCAAATCGAGCGCTTCCGTGAGATAGATCTCGGACGCGGAGAGGCCTTCGACCTCCATCGCGAGCATCGCGAGGCGATGGAGGTAGTCGCGACGGATCCCCTCTTCGACATTGGCGCGAATCTCCGCGCCGCTCGCGAGGAGCTCCTTCTCCTTCTCCGCGGTGCGCGCGATGTCGAGCGCCTCGTCGAACGTGTCGAGGAAATTCGTTTCGTCGATCGACTCGTTCATGCGCGTGAACGCAAGCGCGTAGGCGCGCTGGGGATCATTGTTCGCTTCGGCGAGCTTCGTCGCTGCCGTGAGGAGCTCGAGGCGCTCGCCCTTCGACTCTTCGTCGATGAGCAAGGTCTCGAGGACGCGAATGAGCCGCCCGCTATCGCCATCGGCTTCGTAGAGGGGGCGCAATGCACGGGCAGCATTGAGGCGCGCGTCGGGGATCGCCAAGAGCTCTTCGAGCTTCTCGCGTGAGCCGCGGTTGTTAGAGTCGAGCGTGAGCGCCGCACGGAAGCGATCGATGGCGTCGTCGAACTCGTTGAGATCGACTTCGAGCGCACCGAGCTCGTAGTAGGCGTTTGCCTGATCCGCGCTGCCGCGGAAGAGCTCGATGCGATCTTCCAGCAATTGCCGAAGCTCGGCGAACTCGCCGGCCTTGCGCACCATGGGGATGAGCTCTTCGAGATAGGTGCGATCGGGACCGAAGTCCGTCATGAGCTCGCGAATCGCTTCACGCGCCCCCACTTCGTCGTCGAGCTCGTCGTGGAGAACGCGCACGAGCGCCTCGCCGATGACTTTGCGCTCCTGCGGTTCGAAGACGACCCCCTTCAACGCGCGGAGAACGTGCGCGCGCTTGTCGGGCTGAGAAGAGCCCGCATAGAGGCGGTCGAGACGCTTCAGCGCGACGA
Source organism: Myxococcales bacterium (assembly GCA_023248815.1). Classification (GTDB taxonomy): domain Bacteria; phylum Myxococcota_A; class Polyangia; order Polyangiales; family Polyangiaceae; genus JAHFDV01. The sequence goes on along the minus strand of JAHFDV010000485.1, from coordinate 3,358 downwards.
GATGCTCGGGGCTCTCGTCGAGGACCGCTTCCCATGCCTTCTTTTGCGCTTCGGCAGGCGCTCCGCGGAGATCGCGCACCTCGGCGAGATCGACGAAGACGCCGAGGCGTTCTTCGCCCGCGTCGGAGAGCGGCGCGAGCTCGTCGAGCAAGTGCTCGAGCTGTTCCCACCTTCGGCCATCACGGAAGACGTCGGCGAGCTTCGAAAGCGCAGCGCGCTGGAGCTCGACGGAGACGCTTCCACGACCGCGCACTTCGGAGAGCGCGGCTTCGGCTTCGTTGGGCCTTCCCGCCTGGATCCAAACACTCGCGGCGTCGAGATAAGCGGCAGCCATGACATCGGCCTCGGTCTCTTGTGCCGCGGCTTGACCGAGCGTCGTTGCGACCTCGACGAGGCGGTTTTCTGCCGTGCCGAGCTCGATGAAACGGGCGCGGGCGTCGGCGCGACCCGGCGCGACGGTGACGAGGCGACGATAGGCATCGAACGAACCATCGCGCAGCTCCTCGTCGCGAAGCGTGGCGATGCGCGAGGCGATCTCGATGCGCTCGGCATCGGTATTCACCAAGTCGTAACGACGCTCGAGAACGACGACGAGTTGCTTCGGTTCGGAGAGAAGCGGCTCTTCGAGAAGCTCCGACGCGCGAAGCGCCGATTGGCGATCGCTCGCATCGAGTGTTCGGCGAAGCAGGCGAATCGCTTCTTCGAGATCACTCCCGTCGAGCGCGCGCTCGAGGAGCGGAAGCGCGTCCTTCGGGCGGCGAAGGCGTTCGACGAGAATGCCCGCGAGGCGAAGGCGATCTTCGTCGTCGGCGCGACCCTTTTGCACGTCTTCGTCGATGAGGCGCGCGAGCGGCTCCCAGCGTTCGAGGCGTTCGTAGAGGCGCGCGAGCGATCGGCGCGAAGAGTCGTCGTCGGGCTCGCGGCGAATGAGCTCTTCTAGGAGGCGCACCGCGGCTTCTTTGTCTTCCCGCATCTCTTCGGCGACGAGCGCAGCTTCGGAGAGGAGATCGCGCACGCGCTCGCGATCAGAGACGTACGGAAGGACCTGCAAGTAGAGCTGCTCGAGCTCGTCCCAACGTGCAAGCGCGCTCAGGAGCTGCTTGCGCTTCGTGAAGATGCGCTCGTTCCCTGGATCGAGCGCGAGGAGCCGGCCGTAGTAGGGCTCGCTCTTCTCTTGCTGGCCGATCGAGTCGTCGTAGAGGGTCGCGATGCGCTCCGCGAGATCGATCTCGACCTCGCGCGGAAGCTGGCTCGGGCCCGTCGGAGGAAGCGCCGTCGTCAATGCTTCCAAGAACTCGTTCATGTGGCCCGTGCGCTTCGAGAAGAGCGCGAGGCGGTCCCAAAACGAGAGCTCTTGCGGGATTTCACGCGCAGCGCGAATGGCGACCGCGTAGGCGGACTTGTCACCGCCGCGCGACGCTTCGACGTCGATGAGACGCGCGTAGATGTCTTTGCGATCGACCTTGGACTTCGCGGTTGCGAGAAGCACTTCCAGCATCTCGGCCTGGCGCTCGGCACCGCCGATGTCGCCGTAGACGTTTTCGAGAAGGGTCGCGGCTTTCGGGCGCGTCTCGGGCACGTCGAGGAGCTCTTCGAGAACTGAGAGCACCATCACCTTGCTGCCCTCGCTCGCGACTTCGAGCGCGCGTTCCGAAGCGGCAAGTGCGGCCTGCGGCTTTTGGAGGCGCGTGAGGTAGAAACGCGCGAGCTCGACTTCGCGTTCGGCGCGTTCGTCGCCTTCACGTTCGTTGCGATCGCGGAGGAGCACGCCTTCGGCTTCGCTGTACTCACCGAGCTCGATGAGGACACGCGCAAGTGATCGCGCGGCACGGCCGTGATGCGGCACGAGCTCGAGAACCGCGCGATAGCAACGCGCGGCGGCTTTGAGATCGACGAGAGCCTTTTCTTCGAGCTCTCCCCACTCGGAGAGGAAGTTGATCTTCTGCGCGGTGTTCGACTGCGAGACGCGGCGCTCGTAGAGCTCGCGCAAGGCGTCTGCGTTCTTGTCCGCGCGAAAGAGCGCTTCGGCCTCTTCCGTGACGGAGGTCTCCCCCTTCGCGAGGAGCTCGCGATAGAGACGAATGGCGGTCTTCACGCCCTCTTCTTTGCGCGCGCGAATGCGTGCAAGCTCGATCTTCGCTTCCGCATTCTTCACGTCGCCGCGGTCGATCGCGCCTTCGAGCGCATCGGCAAATGCGTCTTCGCGTCCGAGCGCGCGCGCGGTGTCGAGAAGCCCCTCGTAGTCGGTCTCGGGCGAGACTTCGAACGCACGGACACGCGTGCGCCACTCGAGCTCGGCATCGCCCAACGTGCGTGCGAGCTCCGAAAGGCGGCCGAGCACGGCGCTCTTGTCGACGGTGTCCGTGAGGAGCGCGTAGAGGCGCTCCAAGAGCTCGGGAATACGACCGCGCTCGCCCATCGCGTCGAGCGCCGCAATGAGACGCTCGATGACCTCGCGGTTGTGCGGATAGATGGCCGCTGCGTCGTCGAACTCGGCGATCGCGTCCTTGTGGGAATTGAAGCGCTCGGCGAGCGTGATGCCCGCGCGGAGGCTCGCTTCGAAACGCTTGTCGGGGTTGTCCGTCTCTTCTTTGACGCGGCGAAGCGCTTCGATGAGGCCTGCCCAATCCCCGCTGGCTTCTGCCCAGCGCAGGAGCTTTCCGATGTCGCCGCGGAGAATGACCGCTTCACGCAAGGCTGCCGTCGCGAGCGGATGACCGGGACGAAGCTGAGACACTTCTTCCCAAAGGGGACGTGCCGCCTCGTGATCGCGAAAGCGCTCGGAGAGGAGACGCGCAAGACGCACGAGGGCCTCGACACGTGCGTCTCCTTGTTCGGCGAGAGCCAGGCGACGTTCGAGCACGAAGCGGAGACGCGCTTCGTCACCCGTGCGCAGCGCCAAGGCTTCGAGACGTGTGAGCGCGGGAACGAACGCCGGAAGAATCTCGAGGACGCTCTGATAGAGCGCGCTCGCGGCCAGTGCATCCTGCAGGCGATCGTCGGCGAGACGCGCGTGCTCGAAAAGGAGCGCCGCTTTGTCTTCGCCCGTCGCGCGTGCCGTCAAGCTCGCGAGAACTTGAGCGAGCTGCAAAAAGGATCGCGAGCGCTCATAGGCCGCGCGCAACGCGAGGAGGGCTTCGCGGTCTTCGGGATCGATCGCGAGGACGCGTTCCCAAAGAGGCGCTGTGGCTTCCACGTCGGTCGCTTCTTTGGCGAGGTGTCGCGCAGCAGAGCGCAGGCCCTCTTTCTTTTGGTGCGGATCGTCCGTACGCGAGGCGATCATCACTTCGACCGAAGCGAGCGCGCGGAACTTCCCTTCGCGTGCGTAGGCTTTGCCGAGCTCGTGCCAGAGCCCGAG
>JAHFDV010000484.1 GCA_023248815.1 Myxococcales bacterium | reverse complement strand
CCCTTGCTCTTGATCGCACCAGCGAACGTCGCTTGCGGCCAACCGAGGTACTCGGCGAGGAGCTGTCCGACTTGGTTCGAGTCGCCGTCGACGGCTTGCTTGCCGACGATGACGAGGTCCGGCTTCTCTTTTTCGACGAGAGCCTTGAGCGCGCGCGCCACGACGTCGCCGTCGAGCGATGCATCGAGAGCTTCGACGCGAATCGCGCGATCTGCACCGCTACCGAGAGCTGCGCGAAGCGTCGATTCTGCGTCTTTTGGACCGAACGTGACGACGACGACTTCGCCGACGCGAGCCTTCGTATTCGCACCGTTTTCGGTGAGGCGAAGCGCTGTCTCGAGCGCGTAGTCGTCGAACGGGTTCGCGCTCCACTGGAGCATCGAGGCGTCGAGCTTGCCGTCCACCACTTTGACCTTGTTGGCGTTGGCGGGGTCTCAAACGCGCTTCAACGAAACGAGGATTTTCATCGCTCTCGGCTTTAGGTTGAAGCACCGTCGGTGTCAACGCGGGAGGCCAGGGCGCGCGCTCGAATCTCTGCGCCGCCTCGACGTTGCGAAGGCGGACGCAGAGAATCTCAGCGTGTGCTCCACTGCCTAGCGCGTTCTGTGTTTGTCGGCGGCCTTTGGCCCGGGCGCTACGCCACAAGACCGCTCGATCCTCCCATTCAAAACTGGAAGGCCGAACGCCCGACAGGTTACTTGTCGCGCGTCGCTCGCTCGAGGTTGTCGATGTTCATCTGATCGCGGAGGTCGGCGACGCGCGTTGCGTCGTTGTGACCGCCTCCGCCGCCCTCGTCTTCGTCGACGATGGAGGGAAGGCCGGCGACCGGGGTCGTGGCGGCGGCGGGAACCGTGTTGTAGCCCTTCAAGGCGCGGAGACGCGACCAGATGAAGAGGCCCGCGGCCGCAACGATCGCGAGGCCGATGACGAGGTCGAACTTGTGCATGAACGCCTTCAACGGCGAGTGCTCGTCGAGAAGGCGCTGCCCGAGATATTGCCCGACGTAGCCGAGGCCGTAGCACCAGGGGAGCGAGCCCACGAACGTATAAACGTGGAACTTCGTGCGGTTCATCCGCGCGACGCCGGCGGGGAAGGCGATGAAGGTGCGAATCACCGGCAAAAGACGCGCGACGAGGATGATGACGTCGCCGCGCTTCTCGAACCAGCGATCGGCAATGGCTAGCTCGTGCTTCGAAAGGAGGAGATACTTCCCGTAACGCTCGATCGCAGTGCGTCCGCCCTTGGCGCCGACCCAGTACGCGACCTCGCTACCGAGATTGCATCCGAGCGCGCCGGCAACGGCGGCCCAGAAGAGATTGAAGACGGGAAGGCCTCCAGCGAAGCCATATTCCATCGAGAGTCGCTGGTTGACGGCGGGATCCGAGAGGGCACCGGCGTACGGCATGATGAGCTCGCTCGGGAGCGGAATGCAGGCGCTCTCGATGCCCATGAGAAGTGCGATGCCGGCATATCCCAGGGTGCCCATCGCGAAGATGCAGATGAGCCCGAGGACCTTGAAGATTGCTGCAACCATAGACTCTCCCCTTACTGACTTCTGCGTCCAGGATCTATCGCTTCGTGCGTGATCCGCGACGCTTCCGCAGTGCTACGCGCATTGCTCGCCAGGAGCTACCGAGAACGCATGCGCGCCAGGCGGTTGGGCCGATTGGGGCCGTCTCTTCGGCCGCTTACTTCTTGGCGTCGGGCACGCCAGCTTTCGCATTGCGAACGGCGTTCGCGAGCGAGTTCTGGCTCGTGGGGCCGATGCCCGGATCGGTGGCGCGGGCGCCGAGATCGTCATCCGACTCTTCTTGCTCGATCGACTTCGCATGCGCGGACGCAGCTGGCGAAGGAGCCGGAACCGCGGGAGTGCCGCCGGCGTAGGCGCGCGTCTCGACGGTGGGCGATTCGCCGTTCACGTCGAGGGGGGCAAAGGGAGGCTCGGCCAAGAACTCGCTGCCTTCGGGCGCAACGCGGATGACGACGGCCGTGATGTTGTCCTCGCCGCCGTGCTCGTTGGCGCGCTGGATGAGCCTGCGACAGGCCTCTTGACCGCTCGTGGCGGCGTTGATGATCGCCTCGAGCTCTTCGTCTTCGACCATGCCCGACAGGCCGTCCGAACAGAGAACGTAGACGTCTCCGGACTTCGGCTCGTCGTGCTGAATGTCGACGACGACGTGATCTTGCATTCCGAGCGCGCGCGTAATCACGTTCTTCGGAAGCTCGCTCTTTTGCTCTTCCGTGAGGTCGGGCATGGCGAGGAGGTAGTCGTTGATGAGCGAGTGATCGCGCGTCATCTGCTGAATCTGGCCTGCGCGAACGCGGTAACAACGCGAGTCGCCGACGTGACCGATGTACATGCGCTGCTTCTCTGCGCTGAACATGGCGCCGACGACCGTCGTACCCATGCCATGATGCTCACGTGAACGTGCGCTGCGCTCGAAGATCTGGCGATTGGCGACGCGGATGCCCGTGAGAAGGCGATTCTCTTCTTCCGACAAGTTCGTGTCGAAGTGGAAAGGCCACGTCACGTCTTCGGTCGCGGTCGAGCGGAAAAACTCTCCGATGGTCTCTGTCGCGAGCTTGGACGCAACATCACCTGCGCGGTGACCGCCCATGCCGTCAGCGACGACGTAGAGGTCGTACTCTTTGAGAACGACGTAGGAGTCCTCGTTGTGCTCGCGTTGCAAGCCGACATCGCTGAGTCCTTCAGCGAATGCTCGTAAGCGGGTCTGGGGCTTGGGGTCTTCGCCGTTCACGGGATTTTCGGAACTTTCGCTTCTAGGGTCTGAGCTGTCAAAGGATATATCGAGCAATCTCAGGGATTCAGATCCCCGAGGGAATCAGACCTCGAGAATGTCTTTTTCCTTGTTCGAGACGAACGTATCGACTTGCTTCGTTCCGTCCGCGACGATGTCTTCCGACTTCTTCTTGGCGCGGTCGACTTCGTCCGAGCTGGCCTCGCCGTCGTCGTCAATTTGCGAGAGCATGTCGAGCGCTTCGTGGCGAGCCTTGCGCACGCGCACCTTGCACTCTTCGCCGTACTTGCGTGCAATCTTCACGAATTCTTTGCGACGCTCTTCGGTGAGCGGCGGAAGTGGAACGCGAATGATGTCGGAGTCGACGGAGGGATTCAGTCCGAGGTCGGCCTCGCGAATCGCCTTTTCGACGGCCTTCATCTGACTCTTGTCCCAGGGCTTCACGACGAGGAGGCGCGGTTCGGGCGCGCTCACGTTCGCCATCTGCGAGAGGGGGGTCGTTGACCCGTAGTAGTCGACGCGGACACTCTCGAGCAGCGCGGGCGTTGCGCGCCCTGCGCGGAGCTTTGCGAGGTCTCCACGAAGTACTTCAATCGCTTTGGCGATGTTTGCACTGAGTTCTTTTTGGACGTCTTCGAGCATGCTTCGTCGTCTCCCGCGAACGCTCATCCTACAGCAAACAGAAGGACAGTGACCACCACGAAGATCAATTCTCGGTATGTGAAGGTGCCGCAATCCGGTGATACCGTCGCGAACCGTGAAGCACCGATCTGGCCTCCTCGCAGCGTCTACCACGGCCATCGCCTGCTGCGCCCTCGTGCTCTCTTCGGGCTGCAAGAAGAAGAGTGACGAGGCGAAGGTCTCGACGACCGAGGAGAGAGAGGCCGACCGAAAAAGCGATGCGCTCAAGAAGCCCGAGCATCTCCTCGGCGAGGCGCACGTCTCCGATCCCGGCGCCTTCTTCGATCGCGCAAAAGAGAGCGTTACCGGAACCGCCAAGCTCTTCTTCCCGAGCAGCGTCGCGGCGCTTCTCGAGAACACGGTGCGGCTCGACCACCGTATCGCGAACGAGGTCGACTTCTCCAAGGGACTCGACGTCGCATGGATCGCAGAAGGCGAGGTCGCCGATGCATCCGCGAACGCAAAGCGAGACCCCGCGATGCTGGTCGGGATGCGCGTGCGTGACGGTCTCGCCGTTGCTCATCTTCTCGGAGAATCGCGAAAGAGCGCGAAGTCCGGCAAGGGCGGACTCTATCGGTCCGACAAGGAACGCGATCCACTCTATTTCCTTCGCGACAACGTGCTCCTCGTGGTCGTTTCGAGCGGCGCGCTCGGAAGACTCGATGCGACGTTCGATTTCGATGGCGCCGCGCGCTACCTCGCGACTCCGACGGACAATCGCGGCCTTCAGGTCCATGTCGAAGAAGAAGGACTGCGCGACGTCGTCGTTCCGCAGCTGCGCGACAAGTGGGACAATTCGAGGCGCGCCCTCGAGGGACAAGCCGACGCAATGAAGCGCGAGAAGTCCCGCGCCGCCGACTACGGCGATCCCAACGCGCTTCTCGTCGAGATCGACCGCGTCGTCCAAGATCGACTTGCCGCCATCGCGACCCTGAAGAGCGCAGACTTCCACGCAGAGCTCGGGCCCGTGACGTCGTTCGAAATCAAAGTCGCGCCATCTACGATGGACTCGAGCGCGCCTTCGCTCGTTTCGCCAGCGCCCGCTGCGCTCTTCGAGGCTCCCGCCGATGCCGCCGTGGCCGCGCTTCTTCATTCGACCGAAGATTCGCGCGCCGAGCTGAAGAAGAACGTCGCCGCTTTTCTCGCGGGTGGCAGCTTCAAGCTCCCGGACAAGAAAGCGCTCGGCGAGATGGCGAGCAACTTCCTCGACGGGCGTGGCGACGACCTCGTGCTGTCACTTCACCCGGCGCCGTACGAAGGAATGCTCCTCCGCACGAGACCGAAAGAC
>JAHFDV010000483.1 GCA_023248815.1 Myxococcales bacterium | reverse complement strand
GCCCGGGTCGTTCACGGGCAGTCCTGATCGCGGCGGAATGTGATACCAAAACGGGAATGTCGAGCTTCCCTCCGCCTGGCCGTCCGTCGCAGGCAGGCCACTCGATTCCGCCTCAGTCGCTTCCGCCCGGTGGCGCGGCCCGCTACCCCGTTGCCTTCATCGGCATGGGTTCGATGGGGGCGCCCATGGCGACGAATATCGCGAAGAAGGGCTTCCCGCTTTCGGTGTGGAATCGCACGCACGAGAAGACCTCGGCGCTCCTCTCGCTAGGCGCGAAGCAGAAGTCGACCCCGCGCGAATGCGTGCAAGGCGCAAAGGTCGTCGTGACGATGTTGAGCGACGAAAAAGCGCTTTTCGACGTTCTCTGTCGCGAAGACGGCGTCCTCGACGGCCTCGAGAACGACGCCGTCGTCGTCGACATGTCTACAATCGGTCGTTCGGCGGCGGTCAAGGCCGGCGAGTTCGTCCGCCAGCGCGGCGGGAAGTTCCTGGATGCGCCGGTCAGCGGATCGGTGGGCCCAGCCAGTTCGGGGGAGCTCGTGGCGCTCGTCGGCGGACGTCTGAACGACGTCTCGCGTGCCCAGCCAGTGCTCCTCGCGATGTGCAAGCGGATCATCCATGTCGGTGATGTCGGTCAAGGCCAAGCGCTCAAGGTCATCCTCAACGGCATCGGTGCGCACTTGATTTCTGCCTATACGAGCATGATCGTCCTGGGTGAGCGCCTCGGGATTCCGCGGTGAACGCTCCTCGACGCGATCGGGAGCGGAGCGTTTTCCTCGCCTTCGTTTTTGGGCAAGAAAGACCGCTTAGTCTCGAAAGACTACACACCGGACTTCCTCCTCGAGCTCGCACTCAAAGATGCGCGCCTCAACATCGAGCTCCAACAAGAGGTCGGACTTCCCCTCCCCGTCCATCGCGAGATCGCGCGGGCGCTCGAGCGAGCGAACGAAGACGGGCTCGGCACCGAGGACATGTACGCCCTCGAAAAATACTATCGCTCGCTCTGAGCGCTCGCCTCAAGGCCCGTTCGCCCACGAACGGAAAAGTTTCCTGGAAGCGGAAATGGGTTGGAGCGAAGGAGTTCCTGTGTAGTCTCGGTCGATGCGCCCGACGGTCCGTGCCGCCCTGGTTGGCGTCGTACTTCTCCCCCTCGCTCTCTGGGTCGCGGCGCCTGGGCGCGAGGCTCGGGCGCAAACTACTTCGAGTAGTGGGAGGCCAGCGGCATCGAGCGTTGCGAGCCAATCCCCTCTAGCCAGCTCGAGCGCCGTCTCCGTCCCCGCGGCTTCGGAGAGCCCCGAGCAACGAAGGAAAGACTTCGTGGAGCGCGCTCGAATCCAGATCCGCGCCGCCGTGTCGGCCAATCGACGTGAAGTGACCGAAGAGGAGCGCGAGACGATTCGCGGGTACTGGCGCCACGCGATGCGCCTATTGCGAATTCGCGAGCTTGCCGAGCAGGCGAACGACGCCGACGGGGCCGCGCGCGCAGACAAGCTTCTCGAGCGCTTCGGTAAGCGCTTCTATGAGGAGACACGCATTCTCAACGCCAAAGCTCCGCTGAAAAACGCGGCCCCCGGCACTCTGCCACGGCCCGTCAGCACCACGGGCGGAGCCGGCACCGAATGACGCTCCTCCATGTGGATAAGGCTGTGGGGAGTGTGGAATCGCCGACCGAAACGCCTCGCAGCGACATTTTGCTACGCCTGGGAGCCTTCGTTTTTCTCTCTTTCATCGGATCGCTCGGGTGCGGAAAAGGCGGGGCAACGTCTGGGACAGAGCCTGCCGCGAGTGCAGCAACCTCCGGCGTCATCGAAGTCCGCCCTCAGTCGCCCCCGCCAGATGCGCTTCTCGATCCTGACCGCCTGCCGTGGCACCTAGAAGAAGAGGCCAAAGCGCAGATGGAAGTCACCGCGACGACGTATCGCGCGCAGCTCGAAGCGATGGAGAAGGAGTTCGAGGCACTCCCAGTGATCACGCGCGACGCAGGTCGCTGAGCGCGCGTCTGCCGAGGCCGACACTTCGGAAAGACCTTGGCACGTTGACTGCAGTGATGTTCGGTATGTTCCGTCACATCCTTGCTCCGGTCGATCTTGCTCCCGCCGATGGTGAAAGCTCGACTGTGCCGGCCGTCCACGCCGCCATCGAGCTCGCGAAATTGGAAAACGCGAAGCTGACCTTGCTTCACGTGCACGAGCCGCAGCCCTATTTCTATCCCGCGGCCTTCCCCGTCCCGACGGGCGACCTCGACCAGGCGGTTCGCCAAGCCTCGCAGGTTGCGCTCGATGCCGAGCTCGAACGCGTTCGCAAAGAAGTGCCGTCGGCGGAGGCGTTGCACCGCCCGGGCGCTCCTTGGTCGACGATCGTCGAGACGGCCCAGGAGATTGGCGCAGACCTCATCGTCGTCAGCACGCACGGGCGTCGGGGCATTCCGCGCGCACTCCTCGGAAGCGTTGCGGAAAAGGTCGTTCGCATGTCGACCGTGCCCGTCCTGACGGTCCACCGCGGCGAACCCGCGAAGGAAACCGCAAAGTAAGCGCGCCGGGCGCAAACTTCGCGCTCGATTTCGCGCCTGGCCGGTAGGAGAATGCCGCCAAAATGCGCCTCACTTGCGACTACCTCGTCATCGGCAGCGGCATCGCCGGGCTCTCGTTCGCGCTCGAGGTTTCGAAATTCGCTGACGTAATCGTCGTCACGAAGCGCTCCGCGGACGAGTCGAATACGCGGTACGCGCAGGGAGGCATCGCCGCGGTGCTTCATCCCGACGATTCGTTCGAAGCGCACATCGAAGACACGATGAATGCGGGCGCGGGGCTCAACCATCGCAACGTCGTCGAGCTGTGCGTGAAAGAGGCGCCAGAGCGCATCCGCATGCTCCGCGAGATCGGCACGCGGCTCGATCTCGAATCCGGAAAAAACGAGCTCGATCTTCACCTCGAAGGCGGGCACTCCGCACGCCGAATCGCGCACACGGCAGACATGACGGGCCGCGAAGTCGAGCGCGCTCTTCTCGAACGCGTCAAAGCCGAGCCGCGCGTTCGCATCCTCGAAGAGCACATTTCGGTCGACCTCATTCAACGCGAGAAATACGGTGGTCCCGAGATTTGCGTCGGCGCATACGTGCTCGACGTTTCGGCAGGCAAAGTGCTCACGATCGTCGCGCGAGAAACGATTCTCGCGAGCGGCGGCGCCGGCAAAGTCTACCTCTATACGACCAACCCCGACGTCGCGACGGGCGATGGCGTCGCGATTGCGTACCGGGCCGGTGCCGAAGTCGCGAACATGGAGTTCTACCAGTTCCATCCGACGTGCCTGTTTCATCCACAAGCGAAGAACTTTCTCATCTCGGAAGCGCTGCGAGGTGAAGGCGCGATCCTCCGTCGCCTCGACGGTAGTGCGTTCATGCGCGAACACCATCCGCAGGCCGATCTCGCCCCGCGCGACATCGTCGCACGCGCAATCGACTACGAGATGAAGCGCACGGGAGCCGAGCACGTGCTCCTCGACATCACCGACAAGAAGCCCGCGTTCGTGCGCGAGCGCTTTCCCGGCATCTATACGGAGTGTCTGCGCTTCGGCATCGACATCACGGCGACACCGATCCCCGTCGTCCCTGCGGCGCACTACTGCTGCGGCGGAGTCTCGACGGATCTCGAGGGAAGAACGACGATTCCAGGGCTCTGGGCCATCGGCGAGGTCGCGCATACTGGGCTCCACGGCGCAAACCGCCTCGCTTCGAATTCACTTCTCGAAGGCCTCGTGTTCGCGCATCGCGCAGCTCTCGCCTTGCAGAAGACCTCGACCGAGCGCCCTTCGTTTCCCGACGTCCCCGATTGGGACACGGGAGCGGCGGCGGATCCGGACGAGGCCGTCGTCATCACCCAGAACTGGGATGAAGTTCGACGGACGATGTGGAACTACGTCGGCATCGTCCGCTCGGGGAAGCGCTTGAAGCGCGCTGCGCGTCGCATCGCGCTCCTTCAAGAAGAGATTCAAGAATATTACTGGAAGTATTTCATCACGCGAGACTTCCTCGAGCTCCGAAACATCGCGACGGTGGCGCAGCTCATCATCGATTGCGCGAGCGTTCGCCACGAGAGCCGCGGTCTCCACTTCACGATTGATCACGCGGGTCTCGATCCTCAGGGGCCGCGCGACACGGTGTTGAAACGCGGCGTCAACGCGCACCTTCGTACGGCCTGACCCTCCACGATTTTGAGCGCACGGAGAAAGCATTCCGGCGCGACGCATCGACGATTTGCGGCTAAGGTGTGCCGAACGGGCCATGAATACCGATCCTGAAATCGAGCGAATAGCTCCGCGCCTCAGCATTCTCGGCGCGGCTCTGTGGACCCTCGGGGCCTCACTCGTCCTCGCGTTCATCGTCGGATTCTCGGAGTCGGTTCGTCCCGGCGCCAAGAGCGACCTCGTGACGTTGGCCGCCGCGCAATTCATCGGAAGCCTCTTCGTCTTCTTCGCAATGATGCGCGTGTATCTGCCCGACGCATCCATCGGCACGGCGCTCGCCTTGCAAACCTTCGCGGGACCGCGTTCCGTTGCCCGCGTCCCCGTCGCGTGGACGCTCGCGATTCTCGTCGGTGCGGGCCTCTTCCTCCTGAACGTCCCCGTTCAAGAAGCCCTCGCGCGCGTTTTTCCAGCGAAAGAGCATCTCGAAGACATCACGCCCATCTTCGACGCCTCGACCCGCGCAGGCCGCGTGACGTTGATCGTCGTCGCAGGAGTCGTATTTCCGCT
>JAHFDV010000482.1 GCA_023248815.1 Myxococcales bacterium | reverse complement strand
GAAGTCACTCCCGAATGTCCCACGGCAAGGAGCAGAGGGCGTCCGAGCGTGACGGGGCGCGGCGTGCGATCGCGCTGAAAATAAAGGCATCCGCCGATGGTCGACACCGCGGCATCGACCCCCGAAGGGTTTCCGTGAAACACGCGCTCCCAAGCCATGGCCCGCTCTTGAACTTGCGAATCGGACGCGCCGGGATCGAGCGCGCGCGCAATCGCGACGCCCATCGCTGCCGAGCAGCCGAGCCCCGCGCCCGGCGGAAGGTTCACGTGCATGTGCACGGTTCGATTTTCCAAGCCGGAGGCAGCGAGGACGGCGAGATAAGCGCGCTCGATCTCACCCGTGTGCCCGTTGGTATTGGGAATCTCTTCGATGATGAGGCGCGACTCGCCGTGCGTAGCCGTTGCTTGGACTCCGCGATCGATTCCGACGGCGATCGCAGGCACATCATAGACGACGGCGTGCTCCCCGAGGAGGATCACCTTTCCACAAGCACACCCGTGGGTGCCGTCCGTTTTGTCCAAAGTCATGAAGCTCGCTCGGTAAGAAATACGATGGTTTCATCGAACCACTTTCGCCCTCGCTCGTCGATACGAAGTTGAGCGAGCGCGCGTCGGGATTCACCGACGAGCTCCGTGATGCGCGACTCTACTTCTCCCAGTATTCCACTCTCGCGAATGAGATTCCCGAGAGACCGACAACACGTCTCACTGGGTTCCTTTTCAAGGAGCGCGCGCGCCTCGGGAAGGCTCGATGCGAGCACGATGAGCGAGGTGCGCTTGCGCTCGAAGAGGTCGCCATAGAGCGGCTTCCCCGTCGCCTGAGGGTCACCGAAAATGCCGAGCACGTCGTCACGGAGCTGGAACGCGACGCCGAGGGGACGTGCGAACGCGGTCAGCAGCCGGACGGTCTCGTCGTCGGCATCCGCCAAAAGCGCACCGATCGTAATGGGCCCCTCCGTCGTGTAGCTGGCCGTCTTGAGGGAGTGCATGCGTTCGACGTCGGCCATCGTTTTGGGCGCGGCCCGTACGTCGAGGATCTGCCCGGCCACGACACGCTCCTGCATCTCGGCAAACGCCCGGATCGCGCGCACCACCGCGCGGTCGGAGAATGGAACGCGCGCCATCGCTCGCTGAGAGAGCGCCGACGCGAAATCGCCCGCTAAAATGGCCGCAATCGCCCCTTCGCGAGCGCTGCCGTAGGACTTTGCGAGGGCCGCGTGAACGCTCGGACCGCCGCGGCGCGTGTCGTCGTCGTCCATCCAATCGTCGTGAATGAGCAGATACGACTGCAGAAGCTCCATCGCGAAGAGTGCGTTCGAGAGTCGCGGGAGGTCGAACTCACCACCTGCCGCGACGTGCCCAGCGACGAGCAACACCGCCCGCGCCCGCTTTCCGCCGCGCAAACTCAGGGTGACCATCGCGTCGATGACACAGCCGAGCTCGCGGTTTTCGCTGCGCATCGGCGCGAGCTCGCGTTCGAACCAAGTCGGCAGCTCACGATCGACGTAAGTGCGTACCGCGTCCGAAAGCTCTCGCTGGGTCGCGGAAGATGGCCCTATATCGCTCGAAACCGAGCCAGACTGCGGCATGACGGCGCGAAGGTAGGGGCGTGTTTTTCCATTGTCAACGCTGGTTGAGAGTAAGGTTAGGAACGTACGATGAGCGCAATCCAATCTCGAAAATCGGACCATCTCGAGCTCTGCGCGACGGACGCCGTCAGCTTTCGTGAGCGCGGGACACTGCTCGACGAAGTAAGTCTCGTCCACGACGCCCTCCCCGACCTCGCCATCGACGACCTCGATCTTTCGGTCTCGCTCTTCGGAAAGCGCCTTCGCTTGCCGCTCGTCATCGCGGCGATGACCGGCGGAACGGACGAGGCGCGCGACATCAATCGCGCCCTCGCGACCATCGCCGAAGAGCACGGGGTCGGCTTCGGGCTCGGCAGCCAACGCGCGATGCAGCGCGATCAAGCACAGCTCGGCACCTATCTCGTGCGCGACGTCGCCAAGTCGACGTTGGTCCTCGGAAACATCGGCGTCGTCCAAGCAGGCGCAATGAGCTCAGAAGAAGTGCGCGCCCTTGCCGAAGACGTCGGCGCCGACGCGCTTTGCGTCCACTTGAATCCCGCGATGGAGCTCATCCAAAACGACGGCGACCGCGACTTTCGCGGCGGAACGGAGACGCTCACGCGTCTCGTGCGCGATCTTTCTCTCCCCATCGTCGTCAAAGAAACGGGGTGCGGAATCTCGCCCTCGGTGGGAAAGCGTCTCCGCGCAATCGGTGTAAACCACATCGATGTCTCGGGGGCGGGCGGAACCTCGTGGGTAGGTGTCGAAGCGCTACGAGCCGAGCGCAAGCACGATCACGAAGCCGAAAGCATCGGCCGACAATTCTGGGAATGGGGCGTGCCTACCGCCGTGGCCGTCGCGGGCAATGCGCCGCTCGGATTCTCGACGATCATTGCGACGGGTGGCATCGCCAACGGCGTCGACGCGGCGCGCGCGATCGCTCTCGGTGCCCACGCCGTCGGAATCGCGCGCCCGTTCCTCCAACACATCAAAAACGGCGGCATCGAGGGCGGCCGTAGGGCCATTCGTGCCTTCGACCGCGAGCTCCGCACTTCGATGCTGCTCACCGGTAGTCGCACACTTGCCGACCTCGCGCGTGCCCCCCGGGTCCTCGGCCGCGATCTTCAAAACTGGATGCTTCAGCTCGCTTCAAAGACCTGAACGCGCGCTTGCGTTCCACAAAAGGCCTTGTGATAGGATGGGCCTCATGCCGAAAGACCCGGGCGATTCGCTCTCTTTTCCGCGCGAGACGCTGGTGAGCGTCTTCAAGCGCGGCGCCGAGCTCACGGACGAGCTTCTTCGTGAGAACGAGCGCCTCCGCACGAAGCTCGCGGCGCACGAAGCGGAGAACGCAAACCTCCGCACGCAGCTCGCGAGCAATCGCGCCATCGACGATCTCTTGAAGCGCATCGATTCCCTCGAGAGCGAGCGCAAGCAGCTCCTCGCGCAAGTCAGCAAAGTCGAAGAAGACACGTCTTCCTTCGGCGAGCGCCAAGCAGAGCTCGAGGACGAGCTCTCGAAGCTTGCCAATCTCTACATCGCGAGCTTCCAGCTCCACGCGACACTGCTCCCCGACCGCGTCATCCGTCACCTGAAAGAGCTCCTCGGCCAGCTCATCGGTTCGCGAACGCACGCCTATTACTTGATCGACGCGCGCACGAACACGCTCGTGCCCGTGGCTTCCGAAGGCGTCTCGAATCGCCTCACGCCGATTCGCTTGGAGTCACAGGGCCTCTCGACGACCGAGGCCGCCATCGAACGCGCATTCATGACGGGCGTGCCCTTCGTCGGCGAAGCCAAGCCTAGCGAAGCCGCAGACGCGCCGAATCTCGCGGCCTGCATTCCCCTTCGCGTCGACGAACGACTCGTCGGTGTGTGCGTCGTCTTCACGCTGCTCCAACAAAAAGAGCGCTTTTCCGAGGTCGACCACGAGCTCTTCAAGATGCTCGGTGCGCATGCCGGCACGGCTCTCGTGAGCTCGATGTTTTACCGTCAAGCCGACGGTGTCATTCCTCCGCTCGAGATTCTCGCGAAGGAAACGCAAAGCTCGAATGAAACTGCGCGCGCAGAAGGCGCGTCGAAAGAGGCTCAATGACCGAATACGCCGCACTCGTCGTCGAAGACTCCCCGATGATGCGCCAGCTCATCGTGTTTGCGCTGTCGCGATTGAAAATGATCAAAGTCACCGAGGCCGAAGACGGCGTCGATGGGTTGCGCAAGCTCGCGGGTGGCAAGTTCGACATCGTCCTCACGGACGTGAACATGCCCATCATGGACGGCCTCAAGCTCGTCCGCCGCATCCGCACGGATCCGGTGCACAAAGACGTCCCCGTCATCATCATCACGACCGAAGGCGCGGCCGAAGATCGCAAACGCGCTCTCGAGCTCGGCGCCAACGCTTACGTGACGAAGCCGATCCAAGCGCCGCAAGTCGTCGCGTGCGTGAAAGAGCTGCTGAAGATTCCGTAAGCTGCGCGGCGGCGAGCGCGCGAATGAACGCGCAAGGGCGGAATAGGCGTTATTGAGCGTTGCCGGTGGCTGTCGCCGTCACGGTGTCGAGGCCAAACTGCGCGTCGATGTTCAACGTGAAGGGACCGCCCGAGCCGCCATCGGAGAACTCGTTGGCGACCGTCACGCTCGTGCCCTCGCCTTGCCACGAATAGAAGACCGTCTTCCACTTGCAAGCGCGCACGCCGGGGGCACACGCAGCTTCACCCGCAACGGCCACTTTTCGGCGCTCGTAGAGAAGGCCTGGTAGCCCTGCATTCCCGCTCGGCGTGGCAACACCGGCCGCGCCACGACTGCCCGCATACCTCGCCGAAAAAAGAAGCTCGCGCGCGGGGGCGTTGAGGTTCGCGTCGAAGAAGTGCGCGCTGAACGCAGCGGACGTGCCGCGCGCGATCGTCGCAGTAGCGGGACTCGCAACGGCGTACGCAGCACCCTTACGCGGAGCTCCCGTGTAGAGCACACGCGTTTCGGCCCAGATGACGGTCTGCGCGTCCCAGACGCCGTTGGGTCCGTCGTACACGTTGTTCGACTTCCCCTCGGCGTTGGGTCGATCGAGAAAGTATTCACCTGGGTCCCACGTGCCGTTGTCGTTCGAGTCGACGAAGGGCTCGCCTTGGTCGATGAACATTTCACCGTCTCCAGCCTTGCCGTCGCGATTGTCGTCTTGGAGGTATTCGGCGCCGTCCGCAT
>JAHFDV010000481.1 GCA_023248815.1 Myxococcales bacterium | reverse complement strand
AGCACGATCGACGAATGCCCTGCCTCAGCCTCGTGAGGGCAGGGATTCGTCGATCTTCGTAGCTCATCGTTCGTCCAGCTGACGCCCTCGTTGTTTTGGCGCGCCTACGCGCGCCGGGGTCGGACGGGATAGGCGGCTGCTCGACGGGTTGCGAATCCAAGGAAAAAAAGATGGTGATGCTTCGCGGATTTGCTCTGCTTACTCTTTGCACGCTCAACGCTTGCGCGACGCCTCCGCCAGCCCGCTCCGCCGCGGAATATGTCGAAGGTGCAAACGCGTGCAGCCTCATCCCGCACCATTTTGAGTGCGCTTGTGATGGCCGGCTCGAGGAGGCGACACAGGCCGATCAAGCTCGCTGGTATTCTTGCGGCTCTACGAAGAGAGTCTGCGTAGGTCGCGTCCACGACTGCAAGAACACGGACCCGCCGGGCTACCCTCCCGGCCCTTGAGGCGCGTTTCACTTTTGCGCCGCACGATTCTGCGCCGCGCACGATTGCAAAGTGGTCGACGCCGTGAAGAACTAGCACTTCGAGACTTCTTCGTTCGCAGTGAACCGTCGTCGACGCGAACGAGATCGAACTACTTGCAGCTGTAGAGCTTACCGCTCGCGAGCGCATCTTCCTTCGCCGCGCAGTACTTGCCATCGCTGGCGAGGACGCAGCAGTCACCGGGAGAAGTCTTGGCGCAGTCCGTCCAAGTCGTACACTCGTCCTTCTCCGCGGAAGCGTCTGGACTCGAGCTCGTTTGCTTACTGTCCGGATCGGAGCTGCACGCGACGAACATTAGAAAAACACATCCGGCGAGGCTTGGGAGAACGAGATTGCGCGTCATGACGTCTAGGATATCCGAACATTCTAAACGCCACCTCTCCCAAGCCGCGTGCTGAGCATGCGCCCGATGGAGGTTCCCTTCTTCGCCCGCGTGCGGAGCACGCCAAACAAGCACAGAGAGGGCGGCGCAGATCGATGCACCGAGGGATACGAATCGTCGCCTTCGCCCGTCGAGGCGACGCATTCTATTTCGCCTGCACGAGCGGCGTCCCCCACCCGCGTGCGAGCGCACGCCAAACAACACAGCAAGGAACTAGAAGAGACGCCGCCGAAGCGGAAAGGCGAATCACCGCCCTCAACCCTTTGAGGCGGTGCATTCGCCTGGTGGCTGTCTACCTTCTTCCCTTGAAACCCATCATCCCCTGAACCACGGCTTCGCTCGCTTCGGCGATTTCTCCCTCCTCGCGGAGGCGGTCGGCGCAGTCCTCGCAAAGCTTCTTGGTCTTCTTTCCGTCCTTCACCGAGAGGAGAGAATCCACTTCGTTGTCGCATCCTTTGCAGGTCGGCATGGGACGTATTGTAGCGAGGTCCCGACGCCGAGAAGCGCATTTTACGGGGCTTCTTTGCAGTTCTGCACGATGCGAACGAAGCGGCACTCGGCAAAAGGTGTGCTAAGAGGGCGCCCACCATGCCGGAACTTCGCAATATTGCCATCGTGGCCCACGTCGACCACGGTAAAACGACGCTCGTAGACCATATGCTCCGGCAGGCAGGAACGTTCCGCGAGAACGAAGCCGTCGTCGACCGCGTCATGGACTCGAACGATCTCGAGCGTGAGCGCGGAATCACGATCTTGGCGAAGAACACCAGCGTTCGCTGGAAGGGCACCAAGATCAACGTCGTCGACACGCCGGGCCACGCGGACTTCGGTGGTGAAGTCGAGCGCACGCTCCTCATGGCTGACGCCTGTCTTCTCCTCGTCGATGCCGCGGAAGGTCCCCTTCCCCAGACGCGTTTCGTTCTTCGTAAGGCACTCGATCTCGGCTTCCCCGTCATCGTCGTCATCAACAAGATCGACCGTCAAGACGCGCGTCCCGACGACGTGCTCAACGAAATCTTCGATCTCTTCATCGACCTCGGCGCAAGCGACGCGCAGGCCGACTTCTCGGTCGTCTACGCGATCGGCAAGCTCGGCATCGCGAAGAAGAACCTCACGGACGAGTCCAAAAACCTCGATCCGCTCTTCGACATCATCATGGAGAAGGTGCCCGTCGCTCCGGGCGATCCTACGAAGCCGCTCCAGATCCTCGTCAACAACCTCGACCACGACGACTACACGGGTCGTCTCGCCGTCGGCCGTGTCGTTTCCGGCACGGTCAAAGCGAACCAGCAGGTCGGCGTCCTCAAGGACGGCGCGATCGTCAAAGGCACCGTCAAGGTTCTCTCGACGTTCGAGGGCCTGAAGCGCACGCCCGCGCAAGAAGCGTCGGCGGGAGAGCTCGTCGCGATCGCTGGAATCGAAGAAGTGTACGTGGGCGACACCATCGTCAGCACCGCTGAAGAAGGTTGGGAAACGCGCGCGCTTCCTCGCATTCTCGTCGAGCAGCCGACGTTGAAGATGAAGCTCGGCGTCAACACTTCGCCGTTCGCCGGCCGAAGTAAGGCCTCGAAGTTCCTCACGAGCCGGCAGATTCGCGAGCGCCTCGAGCGCGAAACGCGCCGCAATCTCGCCGTGCGCATGGAAGAAACGGAAAGCCCCGATACATTCGTCGTGCTCGGACGCGGAGAGCTCCAGCTCGCCGTTCTCGTCGAAACGATGCGTCGCGAAGGCTACGAGATGCAACTCGGTAACCCCGAAGTCATCACCAAGGTCGAAGACGGCGTCGCCTATGAGCCGATGGAGCTCGTCGTCGTCGACGTTCCCGAGACGTACATCGGCATCGTCACGCAGCGCCTCGGCGAGCGCCGCGGTCGCATGGTGAAGATGGCGAACCCCGGCTTCGGCCGTGCACGCCTCGAGTATCGCATTCCGAGCCGCGGCCTCATCGGCTTCCGCGGAGAGTTCATGACCTCGACGCGCGGTACGGGCCTCCTCAACACGATTTTCGACGGCTGGGAGCCGTGGAGCGGCACGATGATGAAGCGCCAGTGCGGCGCGATGGTCTCGGATCGCCAGGGCGCCACGACGCCCTACGCGCTCAATCACCTTCAGGCACGCGGAGAGTTCTTCCTCCATCCGGGAGAAGAAGTTTACGAGGGCATGATCATCGGCGAGCACAATCGTCCGAACGACACCGACGTGAACGCCGTCCGCGAGAAGAAGCTCACGAACGTCCGTAACCACGGCAAAGACGAGAACACTGCCCTCGCCGTTCCGCGTTTGCTCGACATTGAAACCGCGATGGAGTGGATCGACGCCGACGAGCTCGTCGAGGTGACGCCCGATGCGGTGCGTGTGCGCAAGCAGGTGTTGAAGATCAATCTTCGCCCGGGTCGTACCGAGGCGATCCGCGATGCCCAATCTGTCGACGTAGATTGACGCGACGCGAGGTTCGCTTGGCCCAGCAGGTGTGTGGGCCAAAGCGAATCTCGCTTCTTCGCGTCTTCAATGCCTACAGATCTGCTCTCGCGTAGCTGTGTTTGTTGGTCCTGAATCTGTGATTCAGGACGGGGCGGTACACGCTGGCGTCTGCCAACGCGATGAGCGGTTTACGCGCGGCGGAACGGGATTCGCTTTTTCGGCGATCCCGGAGATGCGTCGCCGGCTGCAGAGACCGGATCGGCTTTGGGTTTGCCAGGGCTTTTCTTTCCTTCGCCTGGGCGGCGGCGGTCGCGTTTCACGCGCTTTTCGCGAAGCTCTTTGCGATTGTTGGGGCCTTTTTGGGGCTTGGCTTCGGTCTCTTTTTTGGAGTCGGCGCCTGCGGCCTTGGGAGACTTTGCTCCCGGTTTCTTCGGCTTCCCTTTTGGCCCCATGGGCTTCCAGCTGCGCTCAGGTTTCGGCGTCTCACCGTTGGCGGCGGCAGTCTTCGATTCCGCGCGCTCTTCTTTGGAAGGTCGGCCTGCGGGGTTGAGTGCTTCGACGGCGACCGTTGCGGATTTCCCGTCGACCGACACTTCGTCGCCGAGCTTCAGCTTTCGTCCGCGGCGCGTATCGACCTCTCCGTTCACGGTGACTTTGCCGCCTTGAACGAGAACCTTCGCTTGGCCTCCCGTTTCGGCAAGGCCGGTGATCTTCAGGAACTGATCGAGCTGAATCGTGAGCTGCGCTTCTTCTGACATGCTTCACGCGTGCTTAGCACGAACTACGGGCCCACCATTGCGCTCGTCGACGTGGGAGCTATGGATTCGCGATGGAAAGCAATGCGTCGCGAGAATCGAACGACCGCAACCTGGCGGTGATCGCGCACCTCTCGGTGTTCTTCGCTCCCCTCCTTGCTCCGGGCGTCCTCTTCGCGGCGCACAAGCGCGAATCCTTCGTCGCGCGCCAAGCGGCGGAGGCCCTGAATTTTCACATCACTTGGTTCATCGTGCAGATGATCGCCGCATTCGGAGTGACCGCTTACTGGATCATCGGCTTCCTCGGCCTCGCATCCTCGGTCGCGGCGCGATCTCCGACAGGCTTCGCCGCGATCTTCGGTTCGCTCTTCTTGATCCTCCCTCTCTTCGCTCTGCTCGCCCTCGTCCCCGTCATTTTTGGAATCGTTGCCGCTCTGCGCGTCTCGCGTGGCGAGGATTATCGGTACCCGCTCACGATTCGGTTCTTTCGATAGATCGTGCTACTCGCTGCCCCATGAGTAGGTCACGCCTTGCGCTTCGTGCTGGTTGTCTCGGTCTCACTGCCCTCGCCATCGCCGCTGCCGCCGCTGCGTGCGGCAGCGAAACGTCCTCGTCCCCGGCTGTCCTCCTCGATGCGAGTGGAGTCGATGGGTCTACGACCGACAGCGGAAGTCCCGATGCCGTAGTGGACACGCCCGATGCGACCGTCGTCGCCGACATCACGTCGGACTTTTCTCTTGCCG
>JAHFDV010000125.1 GCA_023248815.1 Myxococcales bacterium | reverse complement strand
ATCGAGCAGATGGCATCGAAATACCGTCGTAGAAGCGCCGCCTCGTCCCGCACGAACGAGACGAGCGGCTTCGGCAAATCGTTGCGCC
The DNA here is from genome assembly GCA_023248815.1 of Myxococcales bacterium. Classification (GTDB taxonomy): domain Bacteria; phylum Myxococcota_A; class Polyangia; order Polyangiales; family Polyangiaceae; genus JAHFDV01. The sequence goes on along the minus strand of JAHFDV010000125.1, from coordinate 12,711 downwards.
AAGAAGACGGCGCCGCACCCGTCACGAAGACGTGCTCGCGCTCACAACCCGCGAACGCCGCGGCGATCACGGGACCATCGAAGCCTTCGGTCTCGATGTCGATCGAGAGCACGGACAGCGACGTGCGGAAGTCGGCAGTGGCAATGCGCGGATTGTCGAAGTGGAGAACGCCGCGCCGCTGCTGCGGAGTCCCTTCGATGACGAACGATCCCGTGATGAAGCGCTCCATCAAGAAGCGGTCGGCAGGCTTTACGTCGGACTCGAGGGTCGCCACGAGCTCTTCACGCAGGCGCTCTCGCTCTTCGGTCAGTGATCTTTGCGAGCGAAAGTAGAGGGCGTCGACCGGATCTCCGCCGAGAGTCTCGAGCGGCCGCTCGACCCTTCGACCGTTCTGCGTCGCGGTTTGGCGCAGAACGAACATCACCGCCTCTTGACCCGTAAAATGCGCCGAGATCGGCCCCTCTGGGCTCTTGCCCCAGAGATTTATTTCGACGCCGCCGTCGCGATCGCGCCACTCCCGCGAGAGGAGAAGCGCTTCGACTCGCCGCGTTGTCACGGCGAGACCTTAGAGCGCGCGCGAACGCCTTACCACTCTCGAAATCGCCCCATTGCGGCTTCGACGAAGGCTCAGTTGATGACTTGGCCGCCGCAGCGGTTCGCCGTTCCGCCACCACCGCACGTCTGGTTGCCCGTGCACTGACCGCAATCGAGAAGGCCGCCGCAACCATCGGCCACGGGTCCGCAGTTGACGTTGAGCTCCGTGCACGTGCGCTTCTTGCACACGACCGGAACACATTGATTGTTCGCGCCGCAGTATTCGCCCGTTTGGCAGTCGCCACACGCGAGCAAGTTTCCGCAACCGTCGCCGAGGGCGCCGCACTTCGCGCCCGACTCCGTGCACGTTTTCGGATTGCACGTCCCTACACCGCACTTGTTCGCGCCACCGCCGCCGCATGCCTCGCCGGGCTTCGTGCATGTTCCGCAAACGATACTGCCGCCGCATCCGTCGCTCACGGAGCCGCACGTCGCGCCGACATCCGTGCACGTCTTCTTCGGGCACTTCGGTCCGCCGCAGACGCCAGGAGTGCCGCCACCGCCGCAGGTCTCGCCAGCGACCGGGCAAGTGCCGCAGCCGCCTTGAATGATGTCGCCGCAACCGTTACCCGCCGGGCCGCATTTGATGCCTTGGTCCGTGCAGGTCTTCGCGCTGCAGGTGGGGGGCGGTGCGGGAGTGTCTTGCGAGACGCACGCCGTGAGATCGAACAACATGAAGATGAGCGCTTTTTCCTGGTCGGAGAGCGTGGTCTGCGTGCAGCCGCTCGGAAACGAGGCGTTGATCTTGTCGCCGGAAGAGATGTGAATGTCCGAGACGGCGACGCGTCCGCATTGGTCAGCAGGTGTGGCAGCTTTCTCGACGGGCGTGTTGGTCGTGAAGTACTGCACCGACTTCGTCGTCGTGTTGCCGTTGATGTTCTTCGGGCTGGCGATCGAGACCCAGTTCGTGGTCGTCGTAGCGTTCACTTCTTGAATCGTGTGCTGCGCCGCCTTGATCTCGAGCTTGCCGTTCGGTTGCGAGCTGCCGGCGTTGACGAGCCAGTCCGCAAGCGCCTTGCCCTTCGGGAATCCTGTATTGATGTCGGCGACGATTGGATCGGCGAGGTCGCTGAGGCTGACGAAGGTCGCCGTCGTGGGAAGGGGCGCTGGGCCGTCTTTCAGCCATGATCGATGCCAGTGCGTCGCGAACACGCGGCCGCCGACATCGAGATAGTCCTTCACGTTCTGGCGATACGCAGCGCGCTCGGTAGTGAGATCGTTCTCACCTTCGCACGCGAAGAGAACGGCGTCGTACTTCTTGAGCTGCGCAACGTCGCCCCAAAGCGTGTCGGCGTTGGGGAAGTTGCGGCCCGTGCCCGTGTAGGTGTTGAACTTGTCCTGGTAGCGATACGTGGGGTTGTTGCGACCGACGTAGAAGTTGACGCGACCACCATCGCCCGGCTTCGTGAATTCGGAGTCGTCGATGCCGAGCTTGCGGAGAATGCACTCGAGGGGATCCGCGCCGCCCGTCGTGAGCGCGAGAAGCGGAATGTCACCCTCGGACTGTTTCTTGGGAAGGCGCGTATCTGCGACGGGGATCGCCGTGTCTTTGCATTCGGCGACTGTCGAGACCGTCACGCGCCGCCGCCAGCGGCCCATCTGCACGACCACCGGGATGTTCTTGCCGATGGGGACGTTGGTGAGGATGAACTTGCCGTCGACCCCCGTCGTCGTCGTCGCAATGGGAGATCCGGAGGCCGTAATGCTGCACTTGTCGCACGTGACGCCCGCTGTGAATGCATCCACCGCCGTGTTGGGGACATAGACGACCGCGTTGTAGATCGGCAGCGTACCGTTCGGAGCGAAGACAGTGCCGCTCACGCTCGTCGTACCGCCGTTCGGACAGTCGAGCTTTTGTTGTAAGCAAAGATTCGTGCACGCAACGCCCGCATCGGCATTGCTGTTGCCGCAGACGCTCGCAGTGCCACCGCCACCACAGCTCGTATTTCCATAACACGTGCCGCAGGTCGCGATGAGGCCGCCACAGCCATCACCGACGGGCCCGCAGTTCTTGGCGAGCTCGGCGCACGTCTTTGCTTTGCAGATGGGCCCGCCGTCGGGAAGCGTTCCGCCGCCACAAACGTTCGGCGTCCCGCCGCCTCCGCAAATGTCGCCGCCGGTACAGCTTGCCGCGCCGCCGCAATCGAGCAGGTTGCCACAGCCATCGCTGACGAAGCCACAGTTGGCTCCGGCTTCGGTACAGCTTTTCACGGTGGGGACGCACGTTCCGCCGTCTCCGGAGAACACTGGCACTCCACACTTGCTGGGTCCGGCGCCGCCACAGATCTCACCCGCGCCGGTGCACGTTCCGCAGCTCGCGATGACGTTGCCGCAACCATCGCCTTGGGCTCCGCACGTCGCACCGAGCGCGACGCAATCTTTCGGCGTGCACGTCCCGGCGGGCACCGAGGGAGTTCCACATTGGCTCGGCCCACCGACGCCGCAGACTTCACCAGTGCCGCACGTGCCGCACTGAATCACGCCGCCACAGCCATCGCCTTGGGGACCGCAATTCGCCGCCAGGTCCGTGCACGTTCGTGGCTTACAGCCATTCACCTGTGCGTCGTCGTCGAGGATCCCGCCGTTTCCATCGCCGTTCGCGAGCGTGTCGGCCTTCGAGTCGGCGCCGCCATTGCCGCCGTCATTGAAGGTACTGCCTTGCTCGCTTCCGCAAGCGGCGAAGAGCGCGCCGCCGAACGCGGGCACGGTGGACATGAGAATGAAAGCTCGGATCGTTCGTACGGACATTGGCGTCTCAAATGTCCCAGAACGGGTCGCGAGTGCGAAACAAATCGCAAGGCACTGCGAAGTAGCTCACACCTTGTATTCAAGGCCGAACGAGGATGCGCGGTCTGCGTGCGCGCCTGCGGTCTCGAGACCTCGAATGCGCGTCGAAACCGCCGAGCGGAGCGGTTCGACGGCGACGGCTCAGCGAGCCTGAATGCCCGGGTTCTGCTGATACCAAGAAGTGGCGGTCCACTGCACGGGAACGCCGCGAAGACCTGGATTCGGATGCGATGCGAGAAAGTGAACGGGCGAAAGAAGGCCGACCCCCGCCGCGCGCTCGAGACGCGAGAAGTAGTCGAAGAGAATCAGCCCGCCACGCTCCGACCACCGATAGCGCGGAAGACGTGCGCGTCCGGCGTTGAGAACATTGATGCACCCTGCACGGTCTGCGTCGGCTTCGGTCGTTTGGCTGATGAACGGGATGGCCTTCGTCGCGAGGCGCTGAAGGAGCGCGATGGGCGGCGCAACCGCCGTCGACTGCCCGTTCGCACAACCCGTGTGTCCCAAATAATGGTGCGCGAGCTCGTGCCCGAACGTGAACGCGATGATGTCGTCGAAGATCTCTCGAGCGCGTGAAAGGCGCGCGATGTTGGCCTGCTGCGCGTAAGGAATGATGTCCGTAGGAAGCGAAGGCCGCGCGTTCTTGTCGCCCTTGGCGAGCGCCGGAAGCACGCGCGCCGTGTACGCGTCGTAGGTCGCGCCGCCGAAGATCTCGTCGTTGGCCTTCGTTTGCGCCACGGCATCGACGGCTTCAAGCAAGCCCTCGGTCCCAGCCAGAAACGGATTTCCAGAATCGTCGCAACCGGCGTACGCATTGATCTCGGAGGGGTCAGTGTTTTCGAACACGAGCGGGACGGTGCGAACACGCGACTGCTGCGCCGCTGCTAGCTGGGCGATGAGCTCCGTCAAGATTCCCCGCACCTCGTTTTGCCGCTCGTTCGGAAGGAGCGGAGCAAGAAGCTGACGCTGCACGGGCGCCTGCTGCTGAGGGATCTGCTGCTGCGGACCACCTTGTTGAGGGTACCCCTGCTGCGGATACCCTTGTTGGGGATAGCCCTGCTGCGGATACCCTTGTTGGGGATAGCCCTGCTGCGGGTACTGCCCGTTCGGGTGTTGCTGTTGGGGATAGCCCTGCTGAGGATAAGGCTGCTGGGGATACTGCTGCTGCGCCGTTTGCGTCTTCGGAGTGCCCGATCCGCCGCATGAAACTACCATCGGCACGCAAGCCATCATCGAAACGAAGGGGATTGCCGACGCGCATCCGCGCGATCTTTTGAAGGTCGTCTTCACGTGCCCGTATCTCCTTTTTTCGTGACTGGAATCGCCGTAGCGCTGGCCATCGCGCGCAATGACTCGAGCATCTGTTTGGAAGATGCGAAGCGTTCATCGAGCGGCGCGAGCGCACTCCGCAGGAGCCCTTGCCAGCGCTCCGAGAGTCCTGAAAGTCCCTCTTCCACCCGAACGTCGATGCCACCGCTCCAGTTGCCTGCGCGCGCGGGCGGAGGTGGGTCTCCCATGAGACTCTCGTAGAGAATCGCGCCGAGCGAATAGAGATCCGTACGTGCGTCGACCTCTTTGCCGATCGCTTGCTCGGGAGACATGTAGCCGGGAGTTCCAAGCGGAGCTCCGAGAGCGGTGATGCGCATCTCTTCCCATTCGACGCGCGCGATCCCGAAGTCGATGAGCTTCACTTGATCGCGCTTTTCGCCGACGAGAAAGATGTTCGCCGGTTTGAGATCGCGGTGGACGATGCCCGCTGCGTGAATCGCGACGAGCGCTTCGGTCATCTGCACGGCGAGCGGAAGGAGATCGATGGGAAGAAGCGAACCCTTGCTCTTCAAAAAGTCGAAGTAGGACTCACCCTCGAGTAATTCCATGACGAGGTACGAGGTTCCCTCGGGCAAGACGCCGTGGTCGATGACCTCGACGACGTTGGGGTGCCACGCAAGACCGAGGGCCTCTGCCTCACGACGGAGGCGCGCGGACGCTGCGTGATCGTGCACGGCTGCGGCTCGCAAAAGCTTGATGGCGACGGGACGGCCGTCTTCGATGCGGCGACCGCGATAGACGATGCCCGTGGCGCCCGAAGCGAGCGGTTTGTCGATGCGGAATTGGCCGGCGAGCACGCGCCCCTCTGCGCTACCGGCGACCTCACTCTCGGAAGCCTTCTCTTTCAGCGCCATCGTGCGCTCGAGAATCTGTCGACGCATGTCGTCGCCGGTGCTCGCCGTGCGCTGCGTTCGTCGCGAGCTGGCCGCATGAAATAGCGCGAGTGCCGCGGCGATGACGACGAAGAAGGCCCCGACGAGCGGGCGCCCGAGAGAGAAGATTCCGACGGCAACGAGGCCGCTCGTGATGGCTCCGATGAGAACGCGACTCTCTCCCGAGGGCTTTTCCCACTCGAGACGGACACGTCCTCCTTGGAGAATCGAAGCCCGAACGAGCTTCTCACCGAAGATGAGCGGAACTGCGCCGAGCTCTGCGGCGGCGGCCAAGAGCGCCGAGTCCGACGGCGTGTCGCCTTTGGAGGAAGTGACCTTGGCCTCGAGATGATTCGGTCCCGAAGCGGCAACCGTGACGAGAAACGGAATTTCTTCGTCGGAGAAGAGTGATGTCGGCGGCGCTCGAAAGAGCTCTTCCAAGGTCTTTGCGCTGCGCATCGAGCCGCCCCAGTGACCCAGCAAATGTGCCTCGACGAGGCCGTGCGCGAGCTTCTCGGCAGCGCTCGCGCCGAGGAGCTCGGCGTACCTTTCCAAGATCGGCTTTCCGGCTGTCCATGGGACGGATTCTGTCTCGTTCTCGATGTCGCTCGCGGTGAGCCAACCGGCCTCGAGCAGTGCGTCGGCCTGCTCTTCCCCCGACATGCCCTTCACGACCAGAAAGGCGGCCTTGATGAAGGCGGTGCCGAGTCTGCGCGGAGAGCTGCGATTCACGTCCGAATCTTACCTCGCCTTGTCCCGCCCGCGGGAGGTTTCTCGGGTAAACTCCAGACGTTGTGGACAACCCGGCACCACCCCCCAGCCTGCGCGAGCGTCTGACCGCCGAACTCCGCCGCGTCCGGCGACGAGAGAGCGCGATCAAGCGAGATCTTGCGCGCATCGACCAGATCGTCGCGGATTCGGCGCGCGGCCCGTGGCTGCTTCAGCTGGCGGCGCAGGCCAAGCGCGGCGCGCGCACGCTCGAGGGGACCGACTGGTCGACCGGTGAAGCGGTATCTTTCCAGTTTCCACTCGACCCGAAGCGATCGGCGCGCGAGCAAGTGGAGCGCCTTTTCGCCGAAGCCAAGCGCGTCGTTCGGGGACGATCCATCGCCGAAGAACGCCTCCGCGCCGCCGAGAGCGACCTCATCCTCCTCCAAGAGCTCGAAGCCGCGCTTCTCGCCCCGGAAGTCGACCTCGAAACGCTCGAAGCGCGGTTCACGGAGCACTTTGCGCGCGTGATTCAGAAGCGCGAAGCGCGCGTCGTTCGCCGCGAGCGCAAGCTTCCCTATCGCGCCTTCGTCTGTAGCGGCGACGTCCTCGCACTCGTCGGTCGCGACGCGAAGCGGAACGACGAAACGACGACGCAACACGCCAAGCCTTGGCACCTCTGGTTGCACGCGCGCGGAGTGACGGGTGCTCACGTGATTGGAGCGCTCGCGAGGAATACGGAGGCCACCTCGGAGCTCCTCGTCGACTGCGCTCATCTCGCGGCGCACTTTTCTTCGGCGAAGGACGAACCGATTGTCGATGTATCTTACACTGAACGAAGATTCGTCAGAAAGCCGCGCAAGTCTCCCGTCGGCAGCGTCGTTCTCGACCGCGAGAAAGTGCTGCCGTTGCGCGTGGACGCCGACCGACTGCGGCGGTTGCTCGCGACGGAAACGTTTCCCGAAGGCGCTTCATGAAGCCCGCGCGACGCCTCGACGAAGTGTTGGGTGGGTGGTTCGATCGCCTGGAAATCGGCCTTGCGGGCGGTGAGCCACTCCTTCGGCGCGGACGTGAAGCGCTGATCGCAGGAGAGCCCTTGAAGGCCCGGGCGCTCGCGCACGAAATCTTGGCGCGCTCGCCGAGCTCGCCGGTCGCACTTGCGCTCCTCGCGGACGCGACCTCTGCGGCGGGCCTGTCCGAAGAGCTCGCTGCGACGCTCGAAGACCTCGTGAAGCGCGTTCCGCCGAGCGGCGAGATATGGCTCCGGCTCGCGCGCGTTCGTACGAATCCTCACGAAGCACACGACGCTTATCTGCGCGCCGTGCAAATGGGCGACGCGGCTGAAAGGCGTTCCGCAATTCTCGGGCTCGCCGAGCTCGATCTCCGTGCCAACGAGCCGACCCGCGCGGACGTGTGGCTCGACCGCATCATCGATGACCGCACTCCGGATGCCGCGCTACTTCGCCTGGAGAGCGCGACCCAACGCGGCGCGATCGTAGAAGCGCAGCACTATCTCCCGCACGTTGCGGACGACGCCAGCACGGAAAATTCATGGGCCAGTGGGGTCTCGTGGACCAAAGGACGGGCTTTCGCGATGCTGGGTGACGAGCGAGCGATTCCCCTCCTTCTTCGTGCGCACATCCTCGGTCGAGACGCGTCACAGATTCTTGCGAATGCCATCACGAAGGCAACGCCGCCACTCCTCGTGGAGCGCGTCGAGCGCGTCATCGCGTCGCCGTCGCCGGCGCTGCGGGCTGCGATTCTCAGGGCCAAAGGGAGCGACGCGGAGGCTGCCGACGTTCTCCGTGAAGCCGCAGAGAATGGCGACGAGAGCGCAAAGACTTCGCTTTTGGAGGGCGCGATCGCTCGTGCGGACAGGAACGACGCTTTGCGAGTGATCGAGCTCTTCGGCGCGAAGCCCACGCTTCTCGCGGAAGCGACCCGCGCCTTCCTCGCGATCGACGACAGTGCGGAGGCGATCGAACGCTTGCTCGACACGTCGACTCCCGAGCTTCTTGCTTGGGCAGACCGTCGCGCGCAAGCCGTCATCGCGAAATGGTTCGCCACCGATCACGCCGACTGGAGATCGATTCTCGACCGTCTGGACCGCGCTGCAAGCACGCTCCGAGATTTCGAGGCGCTCGCCGAACTTTCCGAGCTCGCGCGTAGCTTCGCATGGCCTCTTCGTGTCGCTGTCATCGGTGAGTTCAATGCCGGCAAGAGCACGTTCGTGAATGCGCTCTTCGGTGAAGCCATCAGTCCGATGGGCATTCTTCCGACGACCGCAACCGCCTTCATTTTCCGGTTCGGAACGGATCGTGTCGCTCGCCTAAAGGCGCCTGGAGCCGAAGATCGTCTCGTGACGCTCGATCGCCTCGCGGAGACGTTGAAGACCGCAGGCGACCTCGAAGAGGTGACGGTGTTTCTGCCCCTGCCCTCGCTGCAGGCAATGGAGCTCATCGACACGCCCGGCTTCAATGCCCCCATCGCCGAGCACCGCGAACACGCGCGCGCGGCCCTCGCAGAAGCTGACGCGCTCATTTGGCTGGTCGATGCGGGCCAGCCGCTCAAAGAATCGGAGAGGCGAGAGCTCGAGTCGCTGCGTGACGTTCCGCTGCAGTTCATCGTCAACAAGGCCGATCGCCTGAAGGAAGCCGAGCTCGCGCAGGTGCTCGCGGCGACCACGGCGAACGTGCAGTCGCTCGGCTTCTCTCCTCTCGTTCCGCCGTTCGCTGTCTCTTCGAAAGAGGCGCTGAGGATTCGGAAGGAGCAAGGGGCCGACGTCGCGGCGCAACCATCTTCGGATTCGCTCGAGCGTTCAGGATGGTCGAACGTGGAGGCTCTCGTGGACAAGTCGCTGCTCGGCGAGCGCGGTGTTCTCATGGATCGCGCGCGTCGTCGGCGTCTTTTGCCGATCCTCTCCATGCTCGAAAAGCGCGCAAACGATCTTTACGAGAAGGACCTCGAAGAGCGCGCGCGTCGCAGGGAGGCCGCCCAGCTCCTCGAAGCGCGACGCGTCGCGATCGCCGAGAGCGCGAAGGTCCACTCAGCCAGTCTAATTGCCGCTCTTACGGAGACCGCACGCATGTGCCAAACCGACTTCGCGGGCCTTCCTCGCGAGTCGCCGCCCTCGAAAGACGGTTCCGAACGACGAGACGGCCCCCTCGAGCGCTATCGGGCGTCGCTTTTGGAGCGCGCGCTCCTCCCGCCGCTTCGCGATCACTTGCGTGCGATCGCCGAGTGGCCGAGCACGGGCGATCGTCCCTTTGCAGACATCGAACGCGGTCTCCTCGGTGCGGTGCTTCAAGTCGGCTTTCAGCCCTTGGATGAGCTTCCGCGTCTCGCGCAAACCGCGCTGAGAATTCTCCTCGACGGGCTCGCCGAGCCCCCAGTCGTTGCCCCGCGATCGTTGTCCGACAAGCTCGTTCGCGAGCTTCGCGCAATCCGCTTGGCTTCGGAGCGAAACCCTCGAAACACTTCTTCTTCGGAATGAAGAGTTGAAATGCGACGCTCTTTCGCGAATCCTACGAAGATGCGTTGGCGAATCCCCCTATTTTTCGCCTCGACGCTGTTTCTCGCGTCTCCCCAAAGCGCCGAAGGTCAGACGCTTCTCGCGGGGGGCGACCCGATCCAAATCGAAGCCGAGCTCATCGAGGTCGACATCTCGAAGGGGGATGCGCTCCTCACGGGCAACGTCGTTCTCGCCAAGGGTCCTCTCAAGCTGAGCTGCCCCAAGCTCGAATTGAAGTTCGACGCATCGCCCCACGTGAGCTGGGCGAAAGGCTCGGGTGGCATCGTTGCCGAAGTAAAAGGCGTGCGCGCAGAGGCGCCAGAAGTCGAGCTCGACTTGAAACGCCAGCAGCTCGAGCTGCGCGGTGGGGTGAAGCTCACGCGCGGTCAAGGGTGGCTCCAAGCGGAGAGAGCGACGATCGACATCGCTACGTCCAAGGTCACGCTCGTACAGGTGAAGGGCTCGATTCCCGTCTCTCCGAAGTAAAGGAGCCGGGATGTCCGTCCTCTCGATCTCGAATCTCTCCGTCACGCGTGGCAAGCTGCGCGTCCTCTCGGAGCTCTCGCTCGAAGTCTCCAAGGGCGAGCGAGTGGGCATCCTCGGTCCCTCGGGAGCCGGCAAGTCGACGCTCTTTCGAACGATCGCAGGCGAAGACGAGCCTGAAAAGGGCGACATCACACTGCAGGGCGAATCGCTCCTCGGCTTGCGCCTCTACGAGCGTGCGCGGCGCGGTCTCGGGTACATCCCGCAAGAGCCGAGCGTGCTCTTCGAGCTCACCGTCGAAGCCAACTTGCGCGCCTTCGCCGACCTCGCGAACGCCGATGCCGCGCGCGCGCTCGACCTCGGTAAGGTGGTCGGCCTCGAATCGCGCTTTTCCACGCTCGCCAAGAACCTGAGCGCCGGCGAGCGCCGACGCCTCGAATTCGCGCGCGCCGTCATTCCCAAGCCAAAGTTGCTGCTTTGCGACGAGCCTTGGAGCGGAATCGACCCGCAAGGTGGCGATCGGTTGGCGGCTCTCATTCGCGATCTGTCGGCCGATGGAATTACGGTTATCCTCGCCGACCACCACGTCGAAGAAGCGCTTTCTGCATGCACGCGCGCGTGTCTACTCGTCGACGGAAAGATCGTCGTCGACGCGTCGCCCGAAGAATTCCGACGCGATCCAATCGTGCGAAAGCGCTATCTGAGCCGCTGGGAGGGCTCGGACGGCGCGGACTGAACTTTTCTTAGCGCGTGCCGGGGAGCGAAATATCGACGCGCCGATCGAACGAACGACCTTCTTCGCCTTCGCCCACCGCATCGAGCTCGCCACGCGAAGACGACGTCAAACGCTCTTCTCCGACGCCGAGATCGTGAAGGTAGCGACGCACGGCATCGGCACGCATTTCACCGAGCGCCATGTTGTATTCGGCTTCGCCGAGCTGATCGGTGTGACCGACGAGCGAGACCGTCCGTCCTTTGAGAGCACCTTCGTTCAGGCAGGTCACAAGCTTCTGGAGAACGGGTCGGTCCTCGGGGGCGATGCCAGCCGAGTCGAAGTCGAACTTCGGTGCGCTCTTCGTGGCCTCGAGCCCGCATACGCGCATCAGCTCTTCGGAGAGAAAGAGTCCACCCGCCGTCGTCATGCCCGACTCACTTCTCGAGCGACCATTCGCTCCCCCGCTGCCATTTCCCTGCCCATCCGTCGCCATGAAGAGCGAAGCGTCCGCGCCAGTTGGCCGGGAAGCCTCGATCTTGGGCGCCATCGCGGTTTTTGCCTTCGGCGTGGAGCCACAGCCGACGAGAAAAGCGATCGGAAGAACGAGGATGCGAGCATTCATGATTCGCAGCGTACGGACTCTCGAATTTGGTGTGCAACTTCCCTACAATCGACGTGCCGATGAGCGCCCCTTCCCGCCCCTCACGTTTTCTCCTCACGTGCCTGTTCGCAACCACCCTCGCGGCCTTCGCTTGTCGAACCCAAGGAAGCGAAGAATCGAGCGCGAGCGCGAGCGCGACGCCTACTGAAAAAACGGCCGTGGTCGCGTCCCTCGCTGCGGCGCCTCCGCGTTTCTTGCCGGCGCGCCCCGAAGGAGATGTCGCGACGATCGTCCGTGACGCGATTCAATCGAGCTCGGCGGCGGGCAGAAAGCTCGTCGTCTATGTCGGAGCGAGCTGGTGCGAGCCCTGTCAAGTCTTCCACCATGCCGTGTCCGAGAAGACATTGGATCGCGAGCTCGCCGGCGTCGATTTTCTCGAGTTCGACGTGGATCACGATCGTGATCGCCTAGTAGATGCAGGATACAAGTCACGGATGATTCCGCTCTTCATGCTTCCGGGAAACGATGGCCGCGGGACGGCAAAATTCATCGAGGGTGGGATCAAGGGCTCCGCGGCGGTGGCCCAGATTTATCCGCGCCTCGCTTCGCTCCTTCGGTGAGGCGTGCTAACAATCGCAACCATGGGCTTCGCCTCCGACCACGCTGCGCTGCTCCGCCGTAGGGCGCGTCGCTACTGCGCAGAAGCGTCCGAAAAGGTCTCTGCAGAAGACGTTTCGCGCGAGCTCGAGATCCTGCTGGGGCAGCTCGACAAAGCGCACGCGATCGAGACGGCGGATTCCCCAGACTTGTTGCTTCGCGATCTCGTACGATTCGCGGCGGGTCGCGCGAAGCGCCGCCGAACGCTCATCGATCAGATCGCCGCGGGCGACGATCTCCAAGCCGTCTCCGACGAGCTGCGTTCACTCGACGCGGACCTTCCGACCTTCGCGTTGAAGCGCAATGTCGACGCGAAAGAAGCGCGCGAGCGCCTCGATCGCGTGCGCGCCCTGCTCGAGCCGAGAACACGCCTCCTCTATGCGCTCCTGATCGAAGACGCCTTGCCCAACGAAGGCTTCCAAGAGGTCGTTTCAATCGCGGCGTCCGAGCTCGA
>JAHFDV010000480.1 GCA_023248815.1 Myxococcales bacterium | reverse complement strand
CGGACCCGGGAGGGATTCCTCGCTCCGGGGATATTCGGTTGGGGTGGCGATGCGTTCTAACTTGCGGTGAAGCGCGCGGACCCTGACAATGTCCGTTCCACGGAATGCGTCACGCCGATCTCCTTGCGCAAATTCCGCTCTTCGAAGGCCTCGCCGAAGAAGATCTCGTCGCGCTCGCCAAACGCATGTCGGAGCGCAAGTTCGAGTCGCAGAGCATGGTGTTCTCTTCGGGTGATCCCGGCTCGTCGATGTACATCGTGCTCTCCGGCGCGGTGCAGATCTTTCTCCCCGGTCCCGACCCCACGGCGCCGCGCGTCGTTCTCAAAGACGTGCGCACCGGCGAATACTTCGGCGAGCTCTCGCTCTTCGACAACAAGCCGCGCTCCGCCAGCGTCGAATCCAGCGTCGACACCGTCCTGCTCGAGCTGACCCGCGAAGACCTCGCCGATCACCTCGGCAAGTCGAAGACGGCCGCGATCGCGATCTTGAGCGACATGAGCAATCGTCTCCGCGAGACGAACGCACTCCTCTCTCAGCGTGCTGCCAAAGACGTCGTCAAAGAGATCGAAGAGAATCTCACGTGGGGCCAGCGCCTCGCCGATCGCGTGGCCGAGCTCAATGGCAGTTGGGCGTTCATTCTCTTGCTCTTCGGAATCACGGCGTCGTGGGCCGTCTTGAACCTCTTCATTCGGCACCCTTTCGACGAGTACCCGTTCCAGTTTTACAATCTCTTCCTCGCCGTCCTCGTCGCTCTTCAAGGTCCGCTCATCGTCATGAGCCAGAACCGGCAGGTCATGAAAGACCGCAAGCAAGCCGAGACCGACTATCAAGTTAACCTAAAAAACGAACTCAATATCGAGGCCGTGCTCCGCGAGCTCGGAGCCTTCCGCGCCGAAACGCAAAAGCGTCTCGAAGTGCTCGAACGGATGGCCCAACACGAGCGGCTTCGCGCCGAGATCCAGCCGAAGCATCCACGCCCGACCTCTGGCTCCTGAGATTGGCGGCGGCACGTTGACAGACTGCGACCTCGGGGCTAACTCGAACGCGTCTCTCGGAAAGGGAATCCGGTTCGAATCCGGAACTGTCCCGCAGCGGTAAGAAGAAGCGAACCTCGTCATCCCTCTCGGGATCCAAGCACTGAGCCCTCAAGGCTCGGGAAGCGACGAGTAGTAGGAACGCCTCACGGCAATGTCTTCGAGTCCGAAAACCTACCGAGGTCCGCGCGAACGAACTCGCGCGTCAGACCCGGCCCTCGGCGAAAGGACTGTCCGTGCATCTTCCCCGTATTCTATCGTTTTCTATTTTTTGCCTCTTCGGCGCTTCCGTTGCTTGCAACGAGGACGATGACGACGACGACACCCAACCGCCACTCGACTCACACTTTGCGACGAAGGTCGTGTCGTTCACGCCAGGCGCCTGTTCTGGATACAATGCCGCCAAGATGCCGGGCATCGTACTGGGCGCGCCGGATGGCTCCGGGGCCACCGCGGGATCATTGGATGTCGTCAGTTTGGGCTTCGAGGGAGAGATCGTTCTTTCGTTCGAGCCGAACGCGATCGTCGATGGCGAAGGCCCCGACTTCGTCGTCTTCGAGAATGCCTTCCAGATCAGCGGTGACTCCACGAAGACCAACGCCGAGCCGGGCGAAGTCTCGGTAAGCGAGGATGGAATTACATTTACATCCTTCCCTTGTGCGACCGTTCCCCCCTACGAAGGCTGCGCGGGCGTTTCGCCGGTTCTTTCTTCGAAGACCAACGGCGTCTCTCCGCTCGATCCAACAGTCTCGGGAGGAGATGCCTTCGACTTGAAGACGATCGGCGTCGCGCACGCGAGGTTCGTGCGCATTCGCGACATCGGTGCGACGGAGTGTCCGAGTGATCCCGCGCAGAAGCTAGCGACGGCCGGCTTCGATCTGGATGCCGTCGCGATCATTCACGGCGATCTCTAGAAGACTTCGCGTCGGCTCAGCGCGCCTCTCCGCGGACGCTGCGGCGACGTGTCGCGACGAGAGCTGCAAGTCCGAAGAGAGCTCCGAGCGTCGACACCGAAGTCGATGAGCCGGTCGTCGAAGTCGAACAACCGCTGTCGTCCTTCTTTGCCGCGGGATCGGGCGTGCACGCTTTGCCGCCTTCGACTTCGGTGCAGATCTTTCCGGAAGAGCACGTGCCCGCGGCGCTGCAGGCTTCGACACACTTGCCGCCGCCGCACGAATTCGACTGACACTCCGCGTTGTCGGAGCAAGCGACGCCGCCCGCGCCGAGCGCAGGGTTGGGTCCGCCTTCCTCCCAAGCCGAGTATCCCGCTTCGTCGAGCGCTTCGAGGATGAGGTCGCGGAAAGGTGCGACCTTCGTATAGTTGTTCACGGCGCGAGCGCCGATACACGTCGCGCCTGGCTGGGTGCTCGACGAGCCATTGCCGCCGCGCGAAACGACGCCGATGACCGCGCCCGTCGTCTCGGAGATCGCGGGTCCGCCGCTGTCTCCACTGCAGATCGCCTCACCGACGGAGAAATCGTTCGGTGGTACGGCAGGGTTGGCGCCTTTGCCTTCGAACGGGCCCACCTGCGTAATCGCTACGCCTGTACGCTGCATGCGCTGATTTGGTGTTTGGCCCTCCTCGGTGAGTCCCCAACCGACGGCGGTGATCGTTTCGCCGGCTTCGAGCTCGCGCGTCAGATTGACCGGCGCGATCAATGCACCGGGGACGTCTTCTTGAAGGAGAACGAGCGCGAGATCGTGACTGCAGAGCACGCTGGCGTCGTCGTGGAAGACCTTTTTTCCAATTCCGGCGGGCTTGCGATGAAGCGTTCCGTTGCCGAACGGAGAATCTTTGCCGGTGAAGACATAGAAGCCGTCCGCCGCGAGATCGTCGCCAGCTTGCGCGCCTGGCGTACCCGGTGGATACGCGTTGCCCTCGCCATCGCAGCCGAACGCGGCTTCGGTGACTTTCGAAACGCAGTGGCGCGCCGTGAGCACGAGATTGGGAGCAATGAGCGTCCCCGTGCAGGATGCGATCTGGTTGGTCTTGCTCACGTGGAAGAGAAGGACCGCCGCATCTTGCGCATCGGTCGAGTCTTCACCGTTGATGATCTTTTGTCGCGTCGTCGCGACCTCTTCCGAATCGGGGGTGCCTCCACAGGCGCTCGCAGCGAGTGAGCCACCGAGGAAGAGGGTGGCGGCGAGGAGTCGTTTCGAGGCGCGGGAGTATGTTCGTTCGATCATTGTGGAATTTCTCGAGAGCGAAAAACCCTACTCGAAGAATTGCCCGTGTCCACGCCGCCAATCGCTATCTTGCGCAGCGAAGCTTTCTGTTGCACCGTCCGCCTGCAACTTTTCCTGAGCACGAAACTTTTCTCCCACACTTCCGCCGGACATCGCCTGATCCAGCCGTTGCGACTTGCACCTTCCAATGCTCGACATCTCCTTCATCCGCCAGAATCCAGATCTCGTTCGCGCTGCCATCAAGAACAAGCGCCTCAGCATCAATCTCGACGACCTGCTCGAAGCCGACAAAACGCGGCGTGAGATCATCGGGCGCATCGACGAACGACGCGCGCGCAAGAACCAACTTGCATCGTTGATCCCGAAGGCGAGCAAAGAAGAGAAAGGTTCGCTCATCGAGGAGGGCAAGACGGTCCGCCAAGATCTCGAGCGCCTCGAGCCCGAGCTCACTTCGGCCAATGCCGTCTTCGAAGATCTCTTGCTGCGCATCCCCAGCCTGCCGCGACCCGAAGTTCCGATCGGCGCCGGCGAAGAAGACAACGTCGAAATCCGGAAAGTCGGCACGCCGCGCGTCTTCGATTTTCCGATCAAAGACCACATGGATCTCATGGACTCGCTCGCACTCGTCGCGCTCGATGGTCCGCGCAAGTTTGCGGGCGGTCGTTCGTATGCGCTTCGCGGAATGGGCGCACTGCTCGAGCTCGCGGTGACTCGACTCGTCGTCGACACGCTCGTTGCGCGCGGTCTCGAGATCGTGATTCCACCCGTGATCGTGAAGGAGCGCGCGCTCGTTGGGACGGGCTTCTTCCCGCTCTCCAAAGAAGAAGCGTATTCGATCCCGGCCGATGATCTCTATCTCGTCGGTACGAGCGAGGTCGCGCTGGTCTCGCTCCATTGCGACGAAACGCTCGACGCCGCATCGCTTCCGATTCGCTACGCCGGCATCTCGCCGTGCTTCCGTCGCGAAGCTGGTGCGCACGGCAAAGATACGCGTGGGCTTTATCGCGTTCATCAGTTCACGAAGGTCGAGCAGGTCGTCTTCTGCGCTCCCGACGAAGCCGTCGCCGAGAAGGAGCACTACCAACTCCTCGACAACGCGGAATCGATCCTCAAGCTCCTCGAGATTCCTTATCGCGTCGCGATCGCGTGCACCGGTGAGATTGGCCTCGGACAAACGCGCAAACACGAAATCGAATCGTGGATGCCGGGGCGCAACGCCTACTCGGAGACGCATTCGTGCTCGACGCTCGGAGATTTCCAAGCGCGACGTTCGAACATTCGCGTGCGCTTGCCCGATGGTTCGCTCGGCTATCCCTTCACGTTGAACAACACGGCGATCGCTTCGCCGCGCATCTTGATTCCTCTTCTCGAGAATCATCAGGAAGCCGACGGCTCCGTGCGCCTACCGAAAGCCCTCGTGCCCTACATGAACGGAATCGAGCGCCTTACTCCAAAAAAGAGCTCATAACCGAGCTCTTAGCGAAGTGACTCCGCGGCAGCGCGGAGTCTCTTGAAGGCGTTTCCGATCGCTTCTTCTTGTCGCTATCATCGATTCAATGACGCGCGCATCTAGCGGGCGA
>JAHFDV010000479.1 GCA_023248815.1 Myxococcales bacterium | reverse complement strand
GTGGTGGGGACTCGGTAGCAAAAGGTGGTGGGGACTCGGTGGCCGTTTCGAACGGAGCAAAAAGCTCTTCTGGTCGCGCGTGGATCGCGATGCGGACCTGCTTCTCCGTCAGCTCGACGAGATTCTTCGTTCGTTCGAGCGCGAGCTCGGCCGACGCGACATTGGTCTCGGCACGAAGCACGTCGGCCTTCGAAGCATTCCCGACACCGAATAGATTCTTCGCATCCTTGAGATGCGTTTGCTGATCCTCGAGAGCGAGCTTTGCGACGACGAGCGCTCGCTGCGCGCGCACCCACGAATAATATGCGAGCTCTCCCTCGCTTCCCGACTTCGCGCGCGCCGCCGCAACGTCGTAGCGGATCGCTTCCTGTTGATTCGTCGCCGCGGAGTAGTTCTTGTTGATGCGCAAAAAGTAGTCGCTGAGAGGAATCGCGATCGACGCTTGCAGCGCGTAGTTGTCGAGCACGAGAGGGAACTTCGTGCCTTCGAGAGCGAACGTCGGCGTGGGATTCAACGTGCCCGCAGGCGATGTCGTTCCGACGAGCGCGCCACCCGAACCGAACGCGTTCGGCGGGGTGAAGCTCGAGAGCCGCCGATAGCTCGCGTTGCCGGACAGACGCGGAAGGAAATTCACCCACGCCGCGTCGACGCGTGCCGCAGCGGCAATGAGCGCTGCTTCTTGAGCCCTTGCCGAGAAGCTCGATGCTGCCGCGCGCTCGAAGACGGTCTTCGCCGAAAGATTGCCGTTCATCGGAACGGCCGTCTCGAGATTGAGTCGCGGCTCGTTCGGCGCTTTTGGGGCACTCGGAGGCGTTGCACTCGCGCCGTTCGCGGAGGCGGGCGTCGCGGTTGACGTTGCCGAATTGGCGCTTGTCGGTACGGGTGCCGTCGTTTGCGCGTAAGCCGTCGCCGCGTGTGAACCGATCAGGAAGAAACCGCCCAGGCTCCGTATCGTCCGATTCATGCGCAATTCTTCTAACGTGCGAAATTAGGGTTGCCCACCAAAAAGGACGCGCGCTTCGTGCTACGCCAGTCGAACGATGATTCGCGAGTCAGCGAGTGGTTTTCGTGTCCGATTCCTTTCTCTCGCGGCGATCGCCGTCCTTGCTGCGTGCAAACGTGACGCGGCGAGCGATCACGCGACGCCGTCACCGAGCGACGCGTCCATCGAAGCCTCTTCACCATCGCTGGGAAGCGGAGAAGGCAAAGAGCTACCCTTCATCGAGAACGACTACGAGCGCGCGCTTGCTCTGGCCAAAGAGACCAAACGCTCGATCGTCGTAGATACGTTCGCGTCCTGGTGCCACAGCTGCCTCAGCATGCGCTCGTTCGTCTTCGAAGATCCGAAAGTCATCGCCCACGCGAACGACGTCGTCTGGCTCGTGCTCGATGTCGACAAGAAGGAGAATGAGGCGATTCTCAAGCGGCTCTTGCCCCCCGCCTTACCCACGTTCTACCGGCTCGACTCGAACGGCGAAGTGACGAGCAAATGGATCGGAACGATGAGCGTCGACGAGTTCACGCGATTCGTCACGACTGCGCGCCCCGACAAATCGATCTCGGCGAAGATGGTCGAGCTTCTCGAAGAGAAGAAATACACCGCGTGCCAAGAGGCCGTGCTCGAGGTTCTTGCGAAGAAGCCGGCCGCGAGCGCCGACATGCTCGGCGTCGCAATCAATGGAATCGAGTGCGCCAAGGCCGAGCGAGATGCCAGCGCAGAGACGGGGAAGTCTTCCACGAAGCCACCCGCGGCGTTCTCACCTGCCAAGAAAGAGTCGTTTCTCCGCATGACCAATTGGCTTGCGGCGCTCGTCGACGATTTTTCGTACGACGCGCTCGCCGATGATCGCTCTGGCGCATTCGAGACCTTGGTCGACGCCCTCCGAGAGTTGAAAGACGAGCCACGTCGGCGCTCCTTCGCTGAGCACTGGGTTCGCTTTCTCGAAGGCCAAGTGACGCTTGCCACCACGAAGGAAGCGCGCGTGGTCTTCGATTCGCATCGCCTCCTCGCATACGCCGAGACGGGCGACCCCACGCGATCAATCCCGATGCTCGAAGAGAGCGCGAAAGATTTCCCGAACGACTACAACCCGCCTGCGCGTCTCGCGCGAACGTACTTCACTCTTCAGCGTTATCCGGAAGCGAGGACGGCGATTGGTCGTGCGCTTTCGCTCGCGTATGGCCCGCGAAAGCTCCGCCTCTTCGAGCTCGCGGCAGACATCGAATCCAAGTCGAACGATCGCGCTTCCGAGAAGGCGGCGCTCGACTCCGCGCTCGAACTGGCGAAGACGCTGTCTCTCACGGAGGGGTACCAAAAGCTCGTCCGGGGTCTCGAGGAGCGAAGAAAAAAGCTCGGTTGATGCAATCTGCGTCGGAAGCGCGAGCGACTTGCAAGCGGACGCAGCTTCTGTGACACCTAAAGGCGTGAACCTCGAAGAACGCGCACGCGCCTGGATTACCGCTGACCCCGACCCGACGACGAAGAAGGAGCTCGAACAGCTTCTCGCGGTCGATCCCAAGAGTGCCGATCTCAAGGAGCGCTTCTCGGGGCCGCTCGAGTTTGGAACTGCAGGGCTTCGCGGGCTCATCGGCGCAGGCGAAAGTCGCATGAATCGCGCCGTGATTCGTCGCACGACCTATGGGCTCGGCCAATACCTTCTCGGCGCCGTCGAGAACGCAAAGACGCGCGGTGTCGTGATCGGATTCGATGGCCGACGCATGAGCCGCGAGTTCGCGGAAGATACGGCGCTCGTTCTTGCAGCCCTCGGCATTCGCGCGCACCTCTTCGACGGCCTCGGCCCTACACCGCTCACCGCGTTCGCACTGAAGGAGCTCGGAGCCGCCGCCGCCGTCATGGTGACGGCGAGCCACAATCCGCCCGAATACAACGGCTACAAGGTCTATTGGGAGAACGGCGCCCAGATCATCCCGCCGACGGACGGTGAGATCGCGAAATCGATCGAGAAGGCGCCCCTCGGTAACGAAGTGCCTCTTCTTGCAATGGACGAAGCTCGCAAGAAAGAGCTCGTCGTCTCCGTGTCACCCGCCGTCGAAGAAGCTTACAAAACGGGCATTCTCGGCGTCATCCCCGACGGCGCACGCACCCTCCGCATCGTTTACACGCCGATGCATGGTGTCGGCGGACGCATTTTTTCGGAGGTCATTCGCCGCGCGGGATTCACCGACGTTCACGTCGTGACCGAGCAGTTCACTCCCGATGGCGCGTTCCCGACCGTGCGGTTTCCGAACCCCGAAGAGAAGGGCGCGATGGACCTCTCGTTCGCGCTCGCGAAGAAAGTGAAAGCAGACCTCGTCCTCGCCAACGATCCCGATGCCGATCGTCTTGCCGTTGCGGTCGCCGACGGAAAGGGCGGCTACCTCCAGCTCACGGGCAATCAGGTGGGCGTGATTCTCGGGCACTCGCTGCTCACGGATCGCGTGCCGCCGGAAAAGCCTTTGCTCGTCGCATCGATCGTTTCATCTCCGGAGCTCGGCAACATTGCGCGCGCGCTCGGTGCGCGATTCGAAACGACGCTGACGGGATTCAAGTGGCTTGCGAACCGCGCGATGGATCTCGAAAAAGAGGGCTACCACCACGTCTTCGGATACGAAGAAGCGCTGGGGTACACTCCGTACGATCTCGTGCGAGACAAGGACGGCATCAGCGCGGCGCTTCTCGCTGCGCATCTCGCCGCAGAGTTGAAGGCGAAGGGAGAGACGCTTCTCACGCGCCTCTCGGACATCGCGACGAAGTACGGCTTCTACGCGAGCGATCAGGTCAACGTGACGAAGACGGGAACGGACGGCGCGGCTGCGATCAAGGCGATCATGGATCGCTTGCGTGCGGCGACGCCGAAGTCGATCGGGGGAAAGTCCGTCACGTCCATCGTCGACCTCGAGCGTCAGGCCATTCCGAGCGACTCCGGAGCCGCACCCGCCCCGGCGACCGCAGCGACGCGCAGCAACGTCCTCATCTACGAGTTCGAAGACGGCGCCCGCATCATCGCGAGACCGAGCGGAACCGAGCCCAAGATCAAATTCTATTTCGACGTCCGCGTCCCCGTTCGCACGACGATCGACGCGGCTGCGACGGACGCGCGCGGCGTGATGGAGTCGCTCAAAAAGGACTTCGTCGCTCTCGCCGGCACCTGAAGCCCCACACGTCTCGAAGCCAGCTCTGGCAACGCTTGCGTGTCGGCGGTCGTCCGAGCAGTTTCACCGCGTGGAGTTCCCAAGAGCGACCACCGCTTGATCGCGCGCTGAAACCGGGTTACCCCCCGGGGAGTGCGTCGTCCACGGCACTTTTCTCCTAAGGTCGCAGGTTGCCTCGTTCTTGGCGCCTGGCTGATTGCGTGCGGGAAGAAAAAAGAGGCGACTCCCGAAGAGCTCGCCGCAGCCAGCGCCAGCGTTTCGGCAGCGGGCATCGAGGCACCGCTCCCAGTTGCCTCGAATGCGAGCGGCGATGCGGGTGCGCTTCCGACGATGATCGCGCTCGCCCAGATCACGCCGGTCTACAGCGACACGGAGTTTCCTGCGAAAGATCCGAGCAAGACGAGCGATGCGCGCAAGCAGGTGCAGCAGCTCGGTCACTTGCGCCGCGGCGCGGTGATTCCTGTGAAGAGCAAGCTCATCAAAGAAGGGAACTGCCCCGAGGGTTGGTACCAACTCGAAACGGGCGGGTACGTCTGCGGAAAATATCTGACGAACGATTCGACGAATCGCGAGCTGCGGAGCCCCCCGCATCCGCCTTTCACGGATCGTCCGCTCCCCTACGACTACGGCCTCAATCTCACGAATGGCG
>JAHFDV010000124.1:8633-12826 GCA_023248815.1 Myxococcales bacterium | reverse complement strand
GACGCAGCTTCGTCCTCGAGCACGCGATCACGGGCGATTACGCAATCGTCAAAGCCTGGCGCGGCGACCGCTTCGGCAACCTCGTCTACCGCCACACGGCGATGAACTTCAACCCGATGATGGCAATGGCGGCGAAGATCACGATCGCTGAGGTCGAAGAGATCGTTCCCGTCGGCGAGCTCAAGCCCAGCGAGATTCATACGCCGGGCATCTACGTGCATCGCATCTTCCAGGGAGCGGGCTACGAAAAGCGGATCGAACGCCGCACCGTGAGGAAAGCATCATGAGCCTTTCACGCGACGAGGTCGCCAAGCGCGCAGCGCAGGAGCTTCGCGATGGAATGTACGTCAATCTCGGAATCGGCATGCCCACGCTCGTGGCGAGCTTCATTCCCGCCGGGATCGAGGTCGTGCTCCAGAGCGAGAACGGCCTTCTCGGAATCGGCCCCTACCCCATCGCTGGTGAAGAAGACGCGGACCTCATCAATGCCGGCAAGGAGACCGTGACGATGCTCGCCGGCTCGGCCATCTTCTCGAGCGCCGACAGCTTCGCGATGATCCGCGGCGGCCACATCGACCTCGCGATCTTGGGCGCGATGCAAGTCTCGGAGAAGGGCGACCTCGCGAACTGGATGATCCCAGGCAAGATGGTCAAAGGAATGGGGGGAGCAATGGATCTCGTAGCGAGAGCAAAGCGCGTCGTCGTAATCATGGATCACGCCGCCAAAGACGGCGCGCCGAAGATCTTGAAGGAATGCAACCTGCCCCTGACGGGGAGAAGCGTGGTGCATCGCATCATCACGGAGCTCGCGACGATCGACATCACGAAAGATGGTCTCGTGCTGAGTGAGCTCGCTCCCGGCGTCACCGCCGAAGAGGTCGAAAAGAAGACCGAGCCCAAGCTCATTCGTTCGAAGGCCCTTCGCGAGATGGTGCTGTGACCCTCGCTCCGCCGAGCCAAGACCGCAAAGCCCTCGAGGTTCTCCTCGATCTCACCGACGCACTCAGCGAAGTACGTCCTCTCGAAGATTCGCTCCAAGCCGTCACCGACGCGGCGCTCGCGATCATCCCAGGCGACCACGCCTCGATTCGTTTGCTCGACAACTCGCGCACCGAGCTTCTCGTTGGCTCGCGGTCCGGCGCCGGCAGAGAGCTCGCGCCAATGAGCTTCCGCATGGGTGAGGGTCTCATCGGTTGGGTCGTCGCCAATCGCGCCGGGGTAAACGTCTCGGACACGTTCACCGACGTTCGTTTCAAGCGCGATGAGCGTGCCGAAACCTCTCCCCTCACCGTGCGCTCGCTTCTTGCGGAGCCTCTTTGGTCGGGTGGAAACGTCATCGGCGTGCTCTCGATTTCTTCGCCGCTGACGCAGACGTTCACGAACTTCCACCACTTGCTCGTGCGCCTCCTCGCCAATTGCTCCGCGCCGCCGATCGAGCGCGCGCGTCTTCGCCGTCTCGCAATGACGGACGATCTCACGCTCGCTTACAACCAGCGCTATCTCGTTCCGCGCGTGCAAGAAGAGCTCGAGCGTTCGCGAAGAACGAATGCCCCTTTGAGCCTGCTCTTGCTCGACCTCGATCACTTCAAGCGCGTGAACGACACCTACGGACACGAGCTCGGCGACAAGGTGCTCCGCCAGTTCGCCGACCGCGTTCGCGCGAGCGTGCGTCGCATCGACGTGTTGATTCGTCGAGGTGGTGAAGAGTTCGTTCTCATCATGCCCCAGTCGGACGCGGCCGCCGCATCGATGACTGCGGATCGCATTCGTGGAGCCATCGCCAACGTCGTCTTCAACCTGGACGATGGAATTACGTTGCAGCAAGCCGTGAGCATCGGCGTCGCGACGTGGACCGGCACGGAGAGCGTCGACGTCTTCGCCGCACGTGCCGACTCGGCCATGTATCGCGCCAAAGAAAATGGACGCAATCGTGTCGAGGTCGCGAGCGCCGACGAAGCGCCGCGTCACCAGTCGAAGCGCCCGTCAGTCCCTGCGAAATAAAGGTCCCGCAAAACAGGTATTCGCGGCGTTGAAGCTCTCGCCCTTCCTCGCCCTTCCTCGCCCTTCCTCGCGCTGTTCGAGCGCAGCCGGCCGCTCGATCGCACGCGAAAAGCGTGGTCTACTGAACGAGGATGGTGGGCGAGGCTTCCGACAACTTGGTAGGGCGCGTACTTCGGGGAAAGTACACGCTTCAACAGGTCATCGGACGCGGCGGAATGGCCACCGTCTATCGCGCACTGCACCGCAACGGTAGTCGCGTCGCCGTGAAGATCCTGCATCCCGACGTCGCGCGGATTCCGCTCGCCAAAGAACGCTTCCTGCGCGAGGGCTACGCCGCCAACAAGGTCGAGCACCCCGGGACCGTCAGGGTCCTCGACGACGACGTCGACGAAACGGATGGGCTCGCCTTCATCGTGATGGAGATTCTCGAGGGCGAATCCCTCGCAAACATGCAGGCGCGCCTTCAAGGCGCCATCCCACCAGAACGCGCGCTGCATGCCGTCCGCGATCTGCTTTTCGTTCTCGAGTCGGCGCACGCGCGGGGAATCGTCCACCGCGACATCAAACCCGACAACATCTTCCTCACGACCGATGGCGTCCTGAAAGTGCTCGATTTCGGGATTGCGCGCGTCCGCGAGGCCGACGGCTCGAATGCCTCGATGACGCAGACGGGGAGTATTTCGGGGACGCCGGCGTTCATGTCTCCAGAGCAAGCGCTCGGTCGCACGCGTGACATCGACGCGCAGACCGACGTTTGGGCAGCGGGTGCCACGCTGTTTTCGCTCCTCACGAATCGCTTCGTCCATCTCGCCGAGACGATGGCGGAAGCGCTCATTTTTGCGGGCAGTCGACCTGCGCCGCTCTTTGCCTCGGTGGCTCCCTCTGCACCTCCGGCGCTGGCGTACGTGATCGATCGGTCACTCGCTTTTCACAAACAGGATCGATTCCAGAGCGCGCGCGAGATGCGTGAAGCGCTCGAGCAAGCGGCCCCCGCTTACTTCGGCATGGCCGGGCATCCTTCCGTCGCTCCGCTCACGGCGCGCGACCCCGTCGGATACAACACGATGAAGATCGGCGTTGGCGGCGCGCCGGCGCACCTCGTCGCAACGCCAGAGGGCGATCTCGCACCCCCGAATCGGACGCACGGTCTTCCGGGAGCGTCGATCAGCGCACCGAACGTCGGAGTCTCGAACGCGAACGGGGCCCATGCCGTCTCGACGACGACGGGCCTCAGCAACGAGCCTCTCCCGTACGTCGTGCCGCCACCTTCACGTCTCTGGATCGCCCTGCTTCCTGCGGCCCTCCTGGCAGTCGGGGCCATCGTTTATTTCAGTGCCTTCGGTGGTCGTTCGTCGACGGAAGGCGCAAGCCCTTCGGCGCAACCCAGCGTCGAAGTCGCAGCACCCGTGAAACCTTCGACGCCCGTAGCCTCTGGCGCGAGCTCCGCGAGCGCACCGACTTCGACGCTCGGCGCTCCGTCGGCAAAGCCTGCGGTCGTCACCGCTCCGCCGCGCGCGAGCACGACTCCACCCATCGCGAGCGGCAAGCCGGTAGCGATTCCAACCGCTTCTTCGGCCGTGATACATTCGAAACCGAAGAAGGATGAGTCGCTTTACGCACCCTAACGCTTGGTTCCGGGCACGGTCCACTTTCGCCGCGCCCTTCGTCGTCGCGATCCTCGCGCACTCCGCGTCTGCCTTGGCGCAGAGCGATCCCGCCGCAGCGCGCGATCTTTTGAAACGCGGCTACGATCTGAAGCAGCAATCGAAATGCAAAGAGGCGATTCCCCTCTTCGAAGAGAGCGCCCGCCTCGATCCGCAGCCGAAGGCTTACCTCAACCTCGCCGACTGCGAAGAGCAAGCCGGGGCGCTCGGCAGCTCGCAAAAGCATTGGCTGCAGGTCAGAGACATCGGTAAACGCGATGGAAATACGGCCATCGTGCAAGAAGCCGATGCGCATCTTCTCGCGCTCGACAAGCGGTTCGCGCGCCTCACGATTCGCATCCCGGCGATGACCCCGCCCGGATCCATTCTCTCGCGTGACGGGGTGAACTTGGGACAGGCTTCGATCGGTCTTCCGCTTCCTGTCGATCCGGGACCGCACGTCATCGTCTTTCGAGCGCGAGGGTACAAAGAGACGCGCAAAGACCTCGTCCTTCGTGAAGCCGAGAACGCCGATCTCACGATGGATAT
>JAHFDV010000124.1:1896-8623 GCA_023248815.1 Myxococcales bacterium | reverse complement strand
AACCTCCCGCGCCCGTGACCCCTCCGCTCGCGACACCGGTCCCTACGGCCCCAATGCCCACGCCCCCTTCACGGCCGGTCGACAGCCCGCATCCCCTCGGACCCACGAGCCCGGTCACGCCCGCGAAAGAGCACAGCTCGCTCCGCACCGTTGCGGTCGTCGTCGGAGGCGCCGGCGTTGCGATCGCGGCAACGGGTGTGATCCTCGGAGTGGTCGCGTCTTCGCAGTATCACGACGCCGATTCCGACTGCGGTCTGGACGGAATCGACACCTTCTGTACTTCGAAGGGAGCCTCCACGCGCAAAGACGCGCGAACCCTCGGTAACGTCGGCACCGTTCTTTTCGTCACGGGACTCGTCGCAGTGGGCGGTGGCGTCGGCTTGTGGTTCCTCGGCGATTCGAAGTCCAAGACGGCGATTCGCGCGACTCCCATCGTGACCGCCAACGCGGCCTTCGCCTCCTTCGAAGGGAAGTTCTGATGCGCGGCCTAGCACTCGCGCTCGTCACGCTCTTCGCTCTCTCGGCGTGCAACGCGGCGCTCGGCCTCGAAGAGCCGAGCGAGGTGTCGCGCGCGAACTGCTCCGTCGCGCCGCAGCTCGGATGCGAATCGGGCGAGACGTGCCAGGTCACTGACGTACTCGGCAATCGCAAGTGCGTTGCTTCCGGAACCTCGGAACTTCTCTCGTTCTGTTCCGACTCGTCGGAGTGCGGGCCTGGCCTCTCGTGCGGTCCCACGGCCCGATGCGTCGCGTTCTGCAAGGGCACCGGAGACACGTCGTGCAACGGCGAATGCCTGCAAGTATTCGGCGCCAACAATGTCAACGTTCCTCACTACGTCGTCTGCCTGCCGAGCTGCAATCCCGTCGACCCTTCGTCGTGCGGCGACGCAAATTGCCTCTTCGCTCCGTTGACGGGCAACTACACCTGCGGTCCTCAGGGGGCCGGTCAGGCGAGCGAGAGCAATGCGTGCAACGGAGACGCGGAGTGTCAGCCGGGCCTCACCTGCGTGAACAACGGCATATCGAGCGCGTGTTACTACGCGTGCCGCGGTGACAACGATTGTCCGGACGGAGAGAGCTGCTACCCGTTGAGCCCGCCGCGAAGCATCGACGGCACGTTCTACGGCGCCTGTGCTTTCCCATCGAACTGACGCGAGTCAGTGCGCAGCAAGCGCGTCGTCGTGCCTCTTCTCGTTGATCTTCGGGAACGCAGGCCAACTCGAAAAGTATTGGCAGCCAGGGTCCCAGAGAAGCCAACGTACTTCGGCCCGAAGCCCGGAGAGTTCCAGTTGAAGGCCTGCAACCACGGTCGAATCACCGCGTATTCGTGCTTCTCGCCTTTCGCGAGGTCTCTCTTCTTCTGCGCTTCGACCTGAACGATCGCGGCGCGCGTACCGATCCCGATGACTTCAGGATGCGCCCCCGGCTCCGCAAAACCGGCAAAACCATTCGTATAGTGCGACGGATACACCATCGGCGAGAGCGCTTCGCATTCGGGCGCGAGCACGGCGATGTCTTGCCCGAGGGCTTCGATGTCTTGGCGCGTTCCCGTCGACGTCACACCAAAAATATCGAGCGAGAGTGCGACGTTTCTCGGCTTCGTGACCGCGTGCACCTTGCGAACGAAGTCACGAATGAGATGCGTTCGCCCGACACCGTGCGGCGGAAGATCGATCCATTTGAGGCCGTCTTGAACGGGAAAGCGCACGTAATCGAGCTGAATCTCGTCGGCTCCCATCTCGATGCCTTCTTTCGCGAGATCGACGACGTACTGATGGGCTTCCTCGTTCGTCGGATCGAGCCAGTCGTAGTCGGCGGGCTTACCAGTGCCTTTGAACTTCAACGAGAGCCGCGGCGCTTTCTCCTGCGTGAACGGATCGTGGAAGCAGCTTATGCGCAAAATTGCGCGAATCCCCTTCCGATGCGCGAAGCGAATGGTGCGCGCGAGATCGCGGACGGGCGCGCGCTTCGTGGCGCCGATCTCCAATGCGAGCGGCACCTTCGACGGGTAAACGACGGGCCCCATGTAGTCTTTGCTGTCGAGAACGACGACGTTCATGCCGCGCACGTACATGCGGTCGAGCGTCGTCTCGTAGGTCTCTCGAACGTAGTTGCCGCCGAGATAGATCCCGTGAAGATCTTTGTCGGCAGGCCATCCGAGTCGTTCGCTATCTGCATCTTTGATCGGCTCGGTAATGAGATCGGGCACCTCGACCACACTCGCCGACTTCGAGAGCTCCTTCTGGAAGAGCGCCGCAAGATCGGCATCCCAATACACCCACGTGAAATCGAGATAAGCCTTCGCGAGGCTGAGCGCATTGTCTCCCGCAGCCACGCGATGCCGAACGCGAAGAGGCCTTCCCGGCTCGTCGACGATCTCCCCGCCTTGCGGGAGGTGTTCCTTCATCCACGCCGCGAGATCCGCGCGTGAGCTCTTCGGCGCACCGGACTCCTTCACATCGGCATTCGCTTCGGTCGCCGTGGCTGCAGCCAGCGTCGTCGCTGCATCGGGTCGCGGATTCTCCGCGGTATCGGTCACGCTCGTCGCGAGTTTGGGCTCGGCATCGTGGTTGTCGTTTGCTTCGGTCCCCTTCACTTCCGAATTCGAACATGCAGAAGTCGCCAGCAGGAGAGCCAAGAGCGATGAAGCGGGCGTGACGCGAAAGCGAGTGCGTTGCACGGCTTCATGATGACGATGCGAGAGACCTCCATGGAAGTTCCAGGATCGGTTTTTCGAGACGACACGCCGGACATGTTTTGCACGCGAATTTACGCGCGGATCATACGAGTTCGCGCTAGGCTCATCGCGCAATGGAATGGTCAGGGAGCAAAGCCCCAGACATCGACGTCAGCGAAAAGAAGTCGATCGGTAAGGGAGTTTTTCGCAAGTGCGACGGTTGCGACGAAACGATGGTCGCCGAGGAGCTCGAAAAGAACTTCGAGGTGTGTCCGCGTTGCGGAAAGCATCACAAGCTTCGCGCGGCGCGCTGGCGCGAGCTTCTTCTAGATGAAGGCGAGCTCGACGAATGGGATCGCGATCTCGTCCCCGGCGATCCGCTCGACTTCAAGGATGACAAGCCCTACCCCGCGCGCGTCGCAGCGGCGCAACGCTCCTCGGGCGCCCAAGAGGCGTTCGAATCTGGCGCGGCAAAAATCGGCGGCATGCCCGTCGCCTATGGCTCCTTCATCTTCGCCTTCATGGGCGGGTCGATGGGCTCGGTCGTAGGCGAGAAGATCACGCGTCTTTTCGAGCGCGGAACGCAGATGCAGCTCCCCGTCGTTCTGCTCCAATCGTCGGGCGGCGCACGCATGCAAGAGGGCATTCTGAGCCTCATGCAGATGGCGAAGGGCGTCGCGGCGCTCGAGCGTCATCGCGCGGCGCGTTTGCCGTTCGTCAGCGTTCTTCTCCACCCGACCACGGGCGGGGTCGCCGCGAGCTTCGCGCTCCTCGGCGACGTGAACATTGCCGAGCCGCAGGCCCTCATCGGATTCGCCGGCGCGCGCGTCATCGAGACGACGATCCGCCAGACATTGCCAGAAGGCTTTCAACGAAGTGAATTTTTGATGGCGCACGGCATGATCGATCGCATTTCATCTCGCCTCGAAATGCGCCGAGAGATTTCGTCGATGCTCGGTCACATGTCGCGCGGTCGCCGCTCGCGCGGATGAGCTCGACTTCGAAGGCGCTCGCTGCCGAGCTCACCGAGCTCTACGCGCGCGTTCCACGTGGAATGCGGCTCGGGCTCGAGGCAATGAACGCTGCCGTCACGAAGCTCGGCCACCCCGAGCGAACGTTTCCCGCGGTGCACATCGCGGGAACGAACGGGAAAGGCAGCACCGCCGCGATGGTCGAAGCAATGGCGCGCGCACACGGCCTTTCGACGGGTCGCTACACGTCGCCTCACCTCGCACGCTTTGCGGAACGTATCGCGCTGAACGGCGAGCCCATCACCGACGCGCGCCTTACCGAAGTCCTCAACGAAGCCAATACGCAAGCTCCCGATCTTTCGTTCTTCGAGACGGCGACGCTCGCAGCGTTCCTCGCTTTTCGCTTGGAGAAAGTCGATATCGCGATCATCGAAGTCGGCATCGGCGGAAGACTCGATGCGACGAACATCCTTCCGCCGCCGCGCGTCACCGCCATCACGCGTATCGCGCTCGACCACGTCGATCGCTTGGGAGCCACCGAGGTCGAGATCGCGCGGGAAAAAGCGGGAATTGCGAAGCATGGCTCCCCGCTCGTCGTGGGCCCCATCACGGGCCCTCCCCTTCACGCGATCGAACGAATTGCAGAATCCGTCGGCGCTCCCATTCGTCACGCATTGCCGGATCCTCGCGAGGTGCTCACCTCACTCGCGGGCGATCACCAGCGCGAGAACGCCCGCGTTGCGATCGCGATGGCCAAAGAGCTCGCGTTTTCCGACCTGGCGATCAAAACCGGACTCGCGCAAGCGCGATGGCCCGGACGACTCGAGACGCTCGACTTGCCGGAAGGTCGCGTCCTGCTCGACGGTGCCCACAACCTGGATGGGGTTCGGGCGCTGGTTCGCCATCTTCGGAGCGCATTCTCGAACGTGCCCTGCGCCCTCGTTTTCGGAACCCTCGCAGACAAGGACGGAGATGCCATGCTCGACGACCTCGCGGCGCATTTCTCGTCGCGAGCGTACGTAGCTCCGAAAGGACGCGCGGCCATGGATCCGGCACGCTATGCAACGAGACACCTCGGTATTGCATGTAATTCCATTGGGGATGCACTCTCCCGCGCTCGTGAGTCGGTAGGCAAAGACGGGCTGGTCGTCGTTGCCGGTTCGATCTACCTCGTCGGAGAGGCTCGCTCTCGCCTTCTCGAACTGCCCGTCGATCCGCCCGTCGCGCTCTGAAATCGACGATGCGCCAAGGCCGTTGAGGGCTATATTCAGGCTCATGCCAAGCTTCGATATCGTCTCGAACGTGCAGTGGAACGAAGTAGAAAACGCGCTTCAACAGGCGCAAAAGGAAGTGGGCCAACGCTTCGATTTTCGGAATACGCAAACCGAGCTCGAACGCACCGAAGACGGCGTCACGCTCCGTTCGTCGACCGAAGACCGCATGAAGGCCGCCTACGACGTCTTTCAAGACAAGCTCATCAAGCGCAAAGTCAGCCTGAAGAGCGTCGAAGCGAGCGACCCCGAAAAGAACGGGAAGCTCGTCCGCATGACGGTGAAGATCAACGAGGGCATCGAGTCCGAGCACGCCAAAAAGCTGGTCCTGGCGATCAAAGAGGCCAAGCTCAAGGTCCAAGCCTCCATTCAAGAACGCCAGGTGCGCGTGAGTGGGAAAAATCGCGACGACTTGCAGGCAGCCATGCAGCTCGTGCGCACGATCGACATGCCCATCGAGCTGCAATTCACGAACTTCCGCGAATAGAGCGTCGCGCTTCGCCGAGGTGTCCTTCGGGAGGCGTTTCGGATATGAAATGCGCCTGACGACGATCGTCTCGTCCGTCCTTTCTTACGCGCCAGCTTCTCCATGAAATCAAAGACCACGAAGACCTCCTCCTCTTCCGCTCGCAAATACTTCGGCACCGACGGCGTGCGCGGTACCGCCAACGTCGATCCGATGACACCGGAGCTCGCGCTCGCGCTCGGTCGAGCGATTACCCACGTTGCGGGTCGCGGGGCACGCCATGTTCCGCGCATTCTCATCGGCAAAGACACGCGGCTCTCGGGCTACATGATCGAAACGGCGCTCGCCTCGGGGATCTGCTCGATGGGCGGACGCGTCATTCTTTGCGGTCCCGTGCCGACTCCCGCCATTGCCCACCTCACGACGGCGATGCGCGCCGACGCCGGCATCGTCATCAGTGCGAGCCACAATCCCTACGCGGACAACGGAATCAAAATCTTCGGCGCCGACGGCTTCAAGCTCCCCGACGCGGCGGAGCTCGAAATCGAATCGCTCATCACCGATCCATCGAAGCTTGGACCTCGCCCTACCGGACCGGGAATCGGCCGCGCCGAGAAGCTCGAAGATTCACGGGGGCGCTACGTCGTCTTCGCGAAGAACACGTTCCCGCGCGATCTCTCGCTCGACGGCGTTCCGATCGTCATCGATGCCGCGCACGGAGCCGCGTACAAAGTCGCGCCGATGATCTTCCACGAGCTCGGCGCCAAGGTCACTGCGATCGGCGTGCGTCCCAACGGCACGAACATCAACGAAAAAGGCGGAGCCCTCCATCCCGACACGGTTCGCGCCGAAGTCCTGAAACGCGGCGCAGCGATTGGAATCGCGCTCGATGGCGATGCCGATCGCCTCATCGTCGTCGATGAAAAAGGTCAGATCGTCGATGGCGACGTTGTCATGGCGATTTGCGCGCGCCGCATGATGCGCGATGGCGAATTGAAGAAGAAGACGCTCGTCGCCACCGTGATGAGCAACCTCGGCCTCGAGCGCGCCATGCAAGCGCAAGGTGGCGAGCTCGTGCGCACGTCGGTCGGCGATCGCTACGTCGTCGAAGCGATGCGCAGCGGCGGGTTCAATCTCGGCGGCGAGCAATCGGGCCATCTCATTTTCCTCGATCACGCGTCGACGGGCGATGGCACCATCGCCGCACTTCAGGTGCTCGCGCTGATGCTCCGTGTCGGCAAGCCACTCTCCGAAATCGCGCGCGGCGCGATGGAACGCGTTCCGCAGGTGCTCGAGAACATCACGCTGAAGGCGCGTCGTCCCCTCGAAGACATGATCGCGCT
>JAHFDV010000124.1:0-1886 GCA_023248815.1 Myxococcales bacterium | reverse complement strand
ACCAAAGCGCGTCTCAAGGTCGAAAAAGCGCTGGGCAAAGAAGGCCGCGTCCTCATTCGCTGGAGCGGCACCGAGCCCAAGCTGCGCATCATGATCGAAGGCCCGCACGACGAGAAAATTCGCGCATACGCGAAGGATCTTCTCGCCGCGGCTCAAGCCTCGTAAGGCGCCAGCGCGACTTCAGGAGTTCGTCGCTGCGAGCTGTCCGCAAGCGGCTTTCACGTCGGCACCGCCGCTATAGCGCCAGTGTGTCGCGACGCCTGCTGCGCGGAGCTGCGTGCGGAAGCGTTCTTCTTCTTCTTCGAGCTGACGCGAAAACGGGTCGCTCGCGTCGTCTGTGCGATTGTACGGAATGATGCTCACGCGCGGACGCTTGCCCGTACGTTCCGTGAATTTGTGCATGAGGTCGCCGAAGGCCTTCGCGTGAGCTTCCGTGTCGTTCACACCGCGCAATGGCGTGAGCGCGAACATCGGCGCCATACCGGTCTCGAGCGCGTGCTCGGCAACGGCATCGATGATCTCGGAGAACGCGTGCGCTTTGGTGATCGGCATGAGCGTTCTGCGTGTTTCTTCGATCGCGCTTCCGACCGACAGCCCGAGACGCACCTTCGGAAGCTCGCGCGCCAAACGACGAATGCCCGACGGCAGGCCCGCCGTGCAAACCGTGATGTTCCGCGTGTCGATTGCGAGCCCGCTCGGCTCACCGAGAATGAGAATGGCATCGCGCACTCGCTCGAAGTTGGCGAGTGGCTCGCCCATCCCTTGAAAGACGACGCCGTGAATACGCGCGCCTTCGGGAAGGCTCGAACGCAGCACGCGCACTTGCTCGACGATCTCCCAGGTCTCGAGATTTCGCTTCAGCCCGAGTCGTCCGGTCGCGCAAAACGCACAGGCGAGCGCGCACCCGACCTGCGAGCTCACGCACGCCGAAAAGCGCCCTTCACGCTCGAGTGGAATTCGCACGGTCTCGAAGATGGAGCCGTCCTCGGCGCGAAATGCCCACTTCTCGAAAGGGTCGAGCTGACTCGCTTCATGCGCCGCTACCGAGAGCTTCGGTTCGAACGTCTCTGCGACGACACGCTGGCGGCTCGCGCGACGTACGTCCGAAAGATCGCGGTCATAGGGTAACCCGCGCATCATTCGTGAGTGAATGCGCCGCGCCTCCGTGAGAGTGACGCCTTCGACGGCTTCGCTGAGCGCGCTCGGTGAGAGACCTTGAAGCGGCAAGCGAGGCATGACGACGGCGTTATAGCCCCAGTTTGCTCTTGGGCGAGGGAGGTTTGTGGTAACGTCAACGTCGTGTTTGGACTCAGTTTTTCGGAGCTGCTCCTCATCGCAGTCGCGCTGATCCTGGTGATCGGTCCGAAAGAACTGCCGACGATGCTGCGAAAAGCTGGCCAGGGCGCCGCGAAGCTCCGTCGAATGGCCGCTGAGCTGCGCGTCCAAAGCGGCATCGACGACGTGCTCAGCAACGAAGGTCTGACACAAGACATCGCAGAGATCCGCAAGCTCGCGCGCGGCGAGCGCGACTCTCACACCTATTCGACTTCCGCGCCGACCCTCGCGACTTCTTCGCCTGCGTATTCACCGGCGCACGTCGACGACTACGGCGACTACGATCTCGCGCAGCTCCGTGAGCGTGAAGTCCCGAGCGGCGGCGTCGATTCCTACGGCGCGCTCCCCGACACCGCGACGATCTACGACGGTCTCCTCTCAGAATCGGATCTCGGCAAAGATCCCCTCTATGTCTTCGGCGACGCGACGCTCGATGCCCCCAGCCAAGTGCCTTGGCGCGAGCGGTATGCCGGCCCGCAGATCATCGCCTCCCCTCTCGAGTCCCAAGAGACGGCAGCGCAACCCGGCAACGGACATGCGGATGAGAGCCC
>JAHFDV010000478.1 GCA_023248815.1 Myxococcales bacterium | reverse complement strand
GAAGAATTTCAGGCCTCGACGGGGCGAAGGCCTGAAGATTCTTCTTCGCCTTCGTTCCTGATTCGCAGCCGCCGCGATCTGTGTCCAGAGCGCAGTGTTGTTTGGGCGAACGTTCGTTCGCCGGGGTCTGGCCACGAAGCGCTGCAGATTTCTGGCCACGCAGCGCTGCGGACTTTCAGTAACGGCTCGAAGAATTTCAGGCCTCGACGGGGCGAAGGCCTGAAATTCTTCTTCGCCTTCGTTTACTGATCCGCAGCCGCTACGATCTGTGTCCAGAGCGCAGTGTTGTTGGGCGAACGTTCGTTCGCCGGGGGTGGCCACCGCTTCGTAACGGACAGGTGAGAGATGCTTTTCGAGAGTCTCCCACCTTTTTTGTTCACCCGTAGGGACGGCCCTTTTCAGCGCTCTGGAATGCGCGCATAAGGGCGCCGAAGCATGAAGTCCTCTCGCGCAGTTTTTGTCTCTTCGCTCCTTCTCTCATCGTCGCTCTCCGCAACTTCCGCGAACGCTGCCGTTCTCGCCGCCAAGTTCGAAGACACGCAAGTCATCCCTTTGCCGCCGCCGGCGCCCGCGCTCGCGACGCCCATCAATGTGCGCTTCGATGCGACGGGGAAGATCTACGTGGCCGAGAAGGCCGGACGCATCAAGCGCTTCGACGCGCTCCCGAGCCCGGGCAATGGCGTCACGCTTCTCGACATCACCGCGCAGGTCTCGAACTATCACGACCGCGGCCTCATCGGGATGGCGCTGCACCCGGATTTCGCGAACAAACCTTATGTGTATGTACTCTACACGTACGATGCCCCGCCCAATCAAACGGCATCGAAATGGAACGACAACTGCGGCCAAGCGGGTCAACCTCATCCGACGAACAAGGCGGCGGGATGCGTCGTTTCGGGACGCGTCGCTCGCTACAAGCTCGTGGCCGATGCTCTGGTCGAAGAGACCGTTCTCATCCAGGACGAATGGTATCAGCAGTATCCGAGCCACTCCGTTGGGGACCTCGCATTCGGTCCTGATGGGTATCTCTACGTAAGCGGTGGTGACGGCGCGAGCTACAACTTCGCCGACACGGGTGCTGCCGATCAAGTGAGCTCGCTCGATCCGAATCCGGGCGATCCCGTCAACGAGGGCGGCGCGCTGCGCTCTCAAGATCTCCTCACCTCCGCCGACGCCGATGGCCTGAATGGAACCGTGCTGCGCATCGATCCCGACACGGGTCTTCCTGCAGCCTCCAATCCGCTCTTCGCCGCGGGCGGTAATCGCGCGCGCGTCGTCGCGTTCGGTCTTCGTCAGCCTTATCGACTCGGTTTTCGCCCCAATACGAAAGAGCTCTGGATCAGCGAAGTCGGTTGGAACTCGTGGGAGGAAGTGAATCGCATCGCAGACGTGACGGACGGTGCGGTCGAGAATTTTGGTTGGCCTTGCTACGAGGGCAATGGCGCGAACTCCGGTTACAAAGATGCGAACCTCTGCAAGCTTCTCGCTGCGGGCACGCTCGGCGCGCCAGGCACCTTGCAGACGCCGCATTTCACGTATCAGCACGGCAAGGCGCCGGGCTACGCGGAGGCCGACACGCCGTGCGTCGCGGGAACGGCCTCTTCGATCGCCGGCATCGCGTTCTACGGCGGCGGCGATTACCCCACGCGCTACAACGGCGCGCTCTTCTTCGCCGACTACTCCGTCAAATGCCTCTACGCGATGCGGGCGAACGCGACGACGGGCGTACCCGACCCCACGCAGATCGACATCATCGAGCGCGGCGCGAACGTGCCAGTGGCGCTCCAAATCGGTCCTGGCGGAGACGTGTATTATGCATCTGCTGCGGGATCCATTCGCCGCATTCGGTACACGGGCTCTTCACCCGTCGCCGTGGCTTCGGCCGACGTGACGAGTGGCGCCGGACCCCTCACCGTGAAATTCGATGGCAGCGCCTCCACGGATCCCGATGCGCAAGCGCTCACCTACGCGTGGGACTTCGACAACGATGGCGACTTCGACGACGCGACCGGAGTCAATCCGACGTTCGTGTTCGCTCCGGGAAGTCACCTCGTGAAGCTCCAGGTTACGGACACCGACGGCAAAACGGCGGTCTCGACGCCAATCTCGATCTCCGTCAACAATACGCCTCCCGTCGCGACGATCGTCACACCGCTCGTGAGCTTGAAGTGGAAGGCCAACGACACGATCTCGTTCTCTGGCAGCGGCACGGACGCGCAAGACGGGACGCTCGGCGACGCCGCGTTCTCGTGGAAGGTGACGCTCCTTCATTGTCCCGGCGGATCAGCGGGGTGCCATCAACATCCGCTGGCCGACACCACGGGCGTGAAGTCCGGATCTTTTCTCGCCGATCCCGATGGGTTCCCGTCGTTCTATGAAATCGAGCTGACCGTCACCGATTCTGGCGGTCTGTCCGACAAGAAGACCGTGAAGATCGAAGCGATTGGTTCTTCCGTGTCGTTCAAGACGACGCCGGTCGATCTCGCGGTGACGTATGCCGGAACAGATACTCCGACACCCGTCACGTTCGACGAAGTGCTCAACTCGAAGGTGTATGCCTCTGCGCCCCTTTCGCAAGAAAAAGCGGGGAGTCTCTATTGGTTCGTGAAGTGGAGCGACAACGAGCCACGCGTTCGCGAGATCACGGTGCCCGTGACGCCCGCGACCTTCACTGCCGAATACGGAATCGACACCGATCGTGACGGTGTGATCGACACCTTCGACCTCTGCCCCAATCTCCCCGCGCAATTGGCGGGAGGCGGCGTCGCCGACGGCGGCTCGCAAGATGCCGGCGTTCTGCCCGAGGTCGATACCGATCAAGACGGCGTCGGTGATCGCTGCGACAACTGCCCCACCGTCAAAAACGCGAACCAAGCCGACCAGAACAAGGACGGCATCGGCGACCTGTGCGAAGGACTCGACGCGGGACCCGTCGGGAACGACGGCGGACTCGATGCCTCCTTGGACGGATCCAAGAAAGACGGAAGTACTTCAGATGGAAGTACATCCAACCCGAGCGAAGACGATACGAGCGGCGACGTTGGCGGTGGTGGACTCGGATGCTCCACGCAGGCGGGCAAGCCGAGCTCGGCGCTTTGGCTCTTCTCGCTGACGGCGCTCTTCCTTCGTCGTCGTCGCGCGCGACGGGGGTAGGCCTTGCCCGGGCCGATGAGTGCAAGTCTTTGCGGCCGGCGGAAATAGCCTGCACTCATCGCGTCACGAAGCACCGGGGCCTCGCGGCTATTCCTCTTTCTTGGGACCTTCGTTGTAGCTACGGGGTCGATACTTCGGGTCGACGCCGTTGTGCTTCTCGCCGTTGTTGATGAGATCATCGACGAGGTACGCAAGCCACGAGCCTTCGTGCTCGCGCGCGAGGGGAACGAGCACTTTGCGCGCTTGTGAATCTTCGCCGAACGCTTTTTCGTCCCAGAGGCATTGCAGCGCGAGCGCGATGAGATGCGAATCGGCGGGATTGAGCTCGAAGCCGCGCGCGTAGTGCGGGATCGCCTCTTCCGCTCGCTTCATGCGGCAAAGCGTGTCGCCAAGATAGATGCTCGCCATGGGCCACTCCGGAGCAAGCTCGAGCGCCGTGACGCTGGATCGCCTTCGCCCTTCGAGATTGTTTCGGGCACCGAGCATGACCGAGTAGTTGAGATGAGCTTTGGCGCTTCGCGGGACGGCCTTTCGCGTCGCATTCCAAAACGCGAGATCGTCCTTGTAGTCGTTCGCATGGAGGCGCGCCGCGAGTCCTTGGAGAACGAAAAACACCGCGACTGCATAGAGCCACACCTTCTGCTTCCAAAAGGTCGTGACGAGCGTCGCGCCCTTCGCGAAGAACATTCCGAGAAGCATGCTCGAACCGATCGCAGGAAAATACCAAAAGCGTTCTGCGCGAACCGTCGGAAGCGGAATTGGAATGTTCGATACGGGCAAATAGCAGACGGGAATCCAGACGATCGCGAGCGCAATCGTGCGAAGGACCGTCTTCGTCTCGACCTGCACGCGCCGAAGCAAGCTCACGACCCAGAGCACGGGCGCGACGATGAACGGGCCGACGAGAAAGACGAGGCCGAGCACGCTCTCCGGAAAGACGAGGCGATCGGGGACGGGCTCTTGCGGCGCCGAGTAGTCGCCCGAGAGCGGCCACGGAACGACGAGCTGCGAGAGGCCGCGAAAGTAAACTCGGAGAGCCCCAGCGACGCGGAAGTTCGGCGGCGCCGCCGCGAGCGGATTGTTGAGCGGATCTTTCGGAAGTGGCGGCTGCGCGTACCAACGCATGAAGTTGGCAAAGAGCCTCTTCGCACCATGAAGATCGGCAATCGCCGCATCGGAGAGCTCGGAGGGAAGGGGAGCCGGAAACGCGCGCTTCCGCACTTCGACATAGGCGACGAACGCGCCGACCGACGCAATGAGGGCGAGCAGCGTCCGTAAGGTTGCGCGAAGACCCGGCGAGCGTTCTCCCCACGTTCCTTTTCGCGACTCTTCGTTCGCGAGCGATCGATCCAGCAAAAGCGCGGCGAAGGGAATGAGCGGCACGCCCACGAGCGCGGTCTCTTTCGAATAAAGACCGAGCGAGAGCGAAAGAAAGACGCCGAAAGGAAGAAGGACGGTGGGAAGCGCGAGCGACCACAAGGCGAGAATCACGCCGATGCCACCGAGTACGTCCGCGAGCCCGACGACGCCACTCACTGCTTCCGTGAGCACCGCGGAACAGGCGAAGGAGAGACCCACGAGCCACGCCACGCTCGGCTTTTTGAAGAGACGGAACGCGAATAGCGTCAGCAGTGTCGCCGAGACCGCATGAATCGTGATGTTCACGTAATGCG
>JAHFDV010000123.1 GCA_023248815.1 Myxococcales bacterium | reverse complement strand
CTACCTGAAAGCGGCTCCG
This sequence comes from Myxococcales bacterium, assembly GCA_023248815.1. Lineage (GTDB taxonomy): Bacteria > Myxococcota_A > Polyangia > Polyangiales > Polyangiaceae > JAHFDV01. Next base: position 12,875 of record JAHFDV010000123.1, on the reverse strand, counting down.
CCTACCGCCGGTGATCGCGATCACGCGCAGGAAGACCTTCGTCGCCTCGCGACGCGCTTGTCGCTGCTTCACGTGCATCAAGAAAACGTTACGGAAGTGAAGCTCGACGCAGCGCCGCTGACGACCGACGAGCTCTATGTCGAACCAGGGATTCACGTCGCAAGCGCGCTCGCCGGAGCGACCCGCCTCTCGGAGCGCGTGACGACCGAAGAAGGGCGCTCGATGACGATTACGTTGGCGCCAGGTCAGCAAGAGTCGAACGTTCCCGTGCCTCCGCACGTCGAGGCCCGAACGGTCGAGCCGTCGTCCTCGCGGCCTTTGCCGTCGTGGGTTTTCTTCGCGGGTCTCGGTGCCACCGCCGTCACGGGAGGTCTCGCGATTGCTTCCGGAGTCGACACCGTGAATGCGGCGCATCGGTTCGACCGGAATCCGACGGCCGAGGGGCTCGACGACGGCAAAGGCAAGCAGCTCCGCACGAATGTGCTCTACGCCGTGACGGCTGGATTTGCGGTCGCAACTGTCGTGACGGCGATTTGGCTCGTGGACTTCCAACCGAAGCGCTCGGAGTCGATCTCGATGCGCATCGGACCCACGCAGGCCGAGATGCGTGTCGTCTTTTGAGCACCGAGAGCTCCTTCTCGCATCCGCCGAGCGCCATCCAGGAGCGCCGCGTCATCGGGCGCAACGAGCTTCTCTTCGAGCTCTCTTCTGGCGGAATGGGGCACGTCTATCTCGCGAGGCAAAAAGGCGTCGCGGAGTTCGAGCGGCTCGTCGTCGTCAAACGCATCCATCGACACTACGCAAAGGATCCCGACTTTCGCGCGATGCTTCTGGCCGAAGGAAGGCTCTCGTCTCACGTCCGGCATCCCAACGCGGTCGGTGCGCTCGAAGTGGGCGTCGACGACGACGAGCTCTTCCTCGTTTTCGAATATGTCGAGGCTGCCTCGCTATCCGCAATCGTGAAGGCCGCGCGCGCGCAAGGAAAGACACTCCCCGCGCCCATCGTTTCGCGCATCGTCGGCGATGTCCTCGCGGGATTGCACGCGGCGCACGTCGCGCGTGATGTCCGCGGAGCCTCTCTTGGCATCATTCACCGCGATGTCTCGCCGCAGAACGTCATCGTGGGGACAGATGGTTCTTCACGCCTGATCGATTTCGGTGTCGCCAAAGCGAAATCGCATCTCGGCACGACGCGTGAAGGTGTTCTCAAGGGAAAGCTCTCTTACATGTCGCCCGAACAGCTTTTGCGAAAGAGTGTCGATCATCGCAGCGACCTCTTCGCTTGCGGCTCGGTGCTCTTCGAGGCACTCACGGGAAAGCGCCTTTTTTCGAGCGACGACGAAGGTGCGATCGCCGTTGCGATCATGCTCGGCGCCGAAGACACCCTCGAGGAGCTCGGCGCAGGCCTCCCCGAAGCCGTTCGACCAGTGCTCGCGCGAGCGCTCACGACGCGCCCGGAAGACCGCTTTGCGAATGCCTCGGACTTTCACGAAGCGCTCGAAGCGGCGATTCCTCCTGCGAAGCCGCGAGAGGTCGCGGCGATCGTCGAGGAATACGCGGGCAAAGCAATCGAGAGCACGCGCGTACGCATCCGCGAAACGGCCGCTGCGCTCGATGAAGGTCGCCTCGTCGATGCTCCAGCGAACGCGGAGCATGTCGAGGAAGTCGATCCCACGCTCGTCATCGAGGAGCCGAAGACCAGCCGCCGCCGCGTGTTCACTTACGCCGCACTCGGTGTCGCTGCAATCGTCGTCATCGTGGGCGCTAGTGTCATCGGGGGTCGACACTCTTCGAGCACAGCGCCTGCGAGTGAACCGTCTGCTTTCGCCGGCACGCCCCTTTCTCCGAGCGTTGCGGCTGAGGTTGCTTCTTCGGTGGCGCCTCCGATCGACTTGGACGCTCCCGTGACGCCCGTCACGACACCCATCAAAGACGACCGCGGGCATTCTCGTGTGCACCGGCCCGTCAAGGCATCCAAACCGCCCGCGAGCGCGACGCTCCACAAGAGCCCATACGACACGCCCTGAAGAAATCGCACGTTCGGTTTTTACCTTTTGCCCTCCCCAGCGTCTTACGAGGCGAAAAGGGAGGCATTCATGCGAATCCAGCTGACAATTTCTGCCGCAATCGTCGCCGCTTCGGCGGTCGCCTGTTCGACGATGACCGATGTGCGTGACGGTGATGACGACGCGTATCGAAAGAAGGATTCTGGGATCGCTCCCTGTCCGACTGGAACGGTAGATTCTGGAACCGCTCCTTCGAAGGATGGCGGAACGGTCGTGGCGGATGCCTCCGCACCGAAAGATGCTGCGACGGGACCATCGAAAGGCCGTTCGTATCCACTCCACACGAAGATTGTTGCGACGACGTTCTGGGTAGGTGAGCTGTTCAACGCGTCGCTCGCAGACGGCAGCCAAGTCTGCTCCACCTACGATAGTAACTGGGCATTCCATTGGTCGGGCGTGAACAGTGGAAAAGTCCCGGCGGGCGCGGAAGGCTGCGCGGGCTCGATCGTCGGTGGATGCGACGGCGTCACTTCGGGCACGAAGTGCAGCACGGAGAAACGCACGGCAGCCAACGGCTACTTCCCCTCACAAGGCAAGCCCGTCGAGAATCCGTTTTATCTCGATCTCCCCTACGACGACATCAACGACAGCACGGGCTTCAAGAACCGCTGCACGACGATTCCCTGGGCGAACGATCCCGGCTACGCGGGTCACTGCACGGACGACGACTTCAGCTACATGAAGAATCGCTGGGTGAAGATCATCGGTCCGAACGGCAACACGTGTTACGGGCAGAACGAAGACGCGGGTCCTTCGCACGGCAGTCTCTATCACGACGCCGCGTACGTCTTCGGCGCCAACGACGCGCAACCGATCCAAGGGCAATTCAACAACGCCGGGATGGACGTTTCGCCCGCGCTCAACGGTTGTCTCGGCTTCAAGGAGCTCGACGGCGACGGCGATCTCATCACTTGGTCCTTCGTCGACGACATCGACGTTCCCGCGGGCCCCTGGAAGACCGTCGTCACGACACGTCAAGTCTCTCAGTAAGTCGCGAAACAATTGAGGTGGCGGATCACGTGCGAGAGCGTGCTAAAAATAGCACGACCTCGCATGCGATCTTTTGTCCGAGAAGGAACGGCTTCGGCGCTCGGGATGGGCGCTGCAGTCTGCGCCGGATGCTTCGTCTTCGATGATCGCCATCTCCCAGACACGAACGCGAGTGACGCCTCCCTCGAAGCGGCGCGCGAGGCGGGTCCCCTCGGCGCGGTGTCCTTCGAGTCGAAATCGTTCGCTTCGAGTGATCGAAATACGATCGACCTTCCTGTCCCCGCCAATGCCAAAGTCGGCGACGTCTTCATCGCTGCATTTCTCGTCGACACGGCTGGCTCGACCGCCGATGCCGCTGGGTGGACGAGGCTCAGTGACTGCAAACAATCCGAGCGCGACTACCACGCCTTTTTCTTCTTTCGAGTCGCCGACGGCACCGAGAAGGACAAGTTCTCGTTCGCCATCACGTCGAGTCACTTGTCGACGACGGGTGTGCTCACGAATTATCGCGGGGTCGACACGACGCGAATTCACGGCGAGTGCGCAGCTCGCAGTCCCGCGAGCTCGTTCGCGAGCGACGCCCTTACTCTCGAAAGCGTGCCGAGCACGGTCGTCATGACGTTCACGAACGACATCGGCTGCAATCCTTGGGGCTCGTCATCGACATTGAAAGAGCGTGTCGTGTCGGACGACCGCTTGATCTTCTCGGGCGACGTCGAGGCGACGACGAAGAACGTCCCAGCGACGACGGTAGAGTGCGACGCAAAAAATGGCGCGGCCGTCGTGAACACCGTGGCGCTCTACGCGAAGTAGAAAGCTACTTCATGAAGGCGGCGAGCACCGACCGCAGCTTTTTCACTGCGTGGTGATAGTTCACCTTCGCGGCGTCTTCCGTCGAGTCGACGATCGCGCCGATCTCCTCGAACGAGAGATCGTGAAAAAGACGAAGCTCGACGACGAGCCGTTGGCGCGGAGGGAGCTCCTGCAGGTGCTTCTCGATCTTCTGCCAGAGCTCGGCGGCGACGAGTCGCGTCGTGCCGAGGCTGTCGGTGAAGGCGACATCGTCTGAAAGTTCTTCGGGAGGAGCCGCGCGCTCGGACCGCGAGTGACTGATGGCCGCGTTGATCCCGATGCGAAACAGCCAAGAGCTGAAGGCCGAATCGCCGCGAAAAGAAGCGCGATGTTCGTAGGCGCGCAGGAGCGCAGTCTGTGAAACGTCGCGCGCCTCCTCCTCCGTCTTCACATAGCGGCGAGCAATCTTCTCGAGCCCGTGACGATAGCGAGACGCGAGCTCTGCGAATGCTTTCGCGTCTCCACTCCGGAAACGCTCGATGAGCGCAGCTTCGTCGGACATCTCGCGTCGATCATACCCGTTTCTCTCGTTCCTGCGCGCGCTGCCCTACGCGGCGTTCTCTGCCACCTTCATCGCGATCTCGTCGAGCTTGTCGCATCCTTCACCGAGCACGTTCGCGAACCCGCGTTTCATCGTTTCGTCGCGCTCTTCGATCGTGTGGAACCGCGCCACGAGCGTCCACTTCGTCCGCTTTCCGTCTTCCTCGAGCGTCGCCGTCATCATTCGCGTGGGTGCATGAGGTTTTGGAGCCTCATCGTACCCGGCGTCTTTCCAGACGAGTCGCTTCGGCTTTTCGACCTCGACGAAGATGAACTCGAGCGGGAACTCCGACCCATCCGGAGTTCGCATCACGTGACTCCAACGACCGCCGGGTCGAACGTCCATCTTACAAACGGGGCTCGAGAATCCGACTCCGCCGTACCAATTGACGACGTGCTTCGGATCCGTGAGTACGTCCCACACGACGTTTCGCGGGGCATTGAAGGTGCGGGTGAAGACGACGATCGCTTCGTCTTTCGAGCTGGCATCTGTTTGCATGGTCATTGGTCATTCCTCTTTCTTTTCGTGACTCGTTTGGCGGCGCGCTTCTCTCGCCCAGCTCGACTCGGGACGTTGCTGGAAGAGGGCGCGCCGGTGGCTTGGATTTTCTCGAGATAGCTCTCGAGCGCATCGAGACTGCGGTCCCAGAACTTTCGGTACTCGTCGAGCCAAGCCGAGACGTCGCGCAATGGAGCGCCTTCGAGATGGCACGGACGCCACTGCGACTCTCGTCCTTTGGAGATGAGTCCCGCACCCTCGAGCACCTTGAGGTGCTTGGAGACCGCAGCGCGACTCATCGCGTAGGGCTCTGCGATCTCGTTCACTGTCGCGTCGCCCATCGCGAGGCGCGCGATGATTCCGCGTCGCGTCGGGTCGGCGAGCGCCGACAGCGTCTTCGAGAGGTGATCCGTCGTGCTCATGAGAGTGTTCTAGTCCGAAACTAAATGGTTGGCAACCAAATGGTTACCTAATGATTGAGGCGCGTTTTCTCAGTCTTTTCTCAAGAACTGTCAGCGTTTTTTGAAGAAGTGCAAAGTCACGCGTTCGCGCGAGGACTCGCGCTTTTCATGTGGCAGTGTCGAAGCGGGGCCCGAACAAAAGGTGATCGAATGTTGAAAGAGTTAATCGGAAAGCTGATCTTTCCCGAAGTCACGGTCATGGCGGTGCGCGACATTGGCCCGAGGTTTCGAGTCATCCAGCTCGGGGGCGAATCGATGAAGCGCGCCTCCTACAAGGCGGGTGACAAAGTTCAGCTCAACGTGCCGGGAGGAACGCGTACGTACACGCCCTTTGCCTTCGACAAGAACGAGGGAACGTTCGAAATCCTCGCCTACGTGCACGGTGACACGCCCGGGAGCACGTGGGCACGCAACGTTGCCGTCGGAGCGACCTGTAACGTGTTCGGGCCACGAGGTTCGCTTCCTTTGACGGACCTTTTGGGACCCCTCGTGATCTTCGGAGACGAAACGTCGTTCGGCGTCGTCGCCTCCATCACACGTCATCGAAGCGGCGCGCCCGACGTTCACGGAGTCTTCGAAGTCGCTTCATTTGCCGAAGCGGAAGGGGCGCTTGCAGCGCTCGACCTCACTTCCTACACGCTCGTGGAACGCACGGGCAGCGCGCATCACCTTCGCGAGATCGACGGCGTTCTCCGTGAGAAGCTCACTTCGAACACGCAGCTCGTCCTCACGGGAAAGGCGCAATCGATCCAGTCGATTCGCGCTGCGCTCAAAGAGCGTCCCGCGTCGTTCGCGGGGAGCAAGGTGAAAGCGTACTGGTCCGTCGGTAAACGCGGGCTCGACTGAGCCGCGCGAGAGTCCTACTTGACCTTGTCCCCGACGATCGCGAGGTTCGAGTGGTCGCCGGGGTCGAAGCAGACTTCGACACGAAGTCCCGGTTGAAGGCGCGGGTAATCGATCATCGAGAAGAAGCCACGAGCCGTGGCCTGGAACGGCGGCTCACCTTGAGGCTCGACACGGAGCTCGAAGGAGAGGTGAGGGACGCGATTGTTGTATGGCGCCGTTTCTTCGACCGAGAGGATGGTCGCCGAAGCCGGCATCCCCGTTTCGAGAACGAGCTTCCGCCGCGCGCGATCATTGCTTTGACCGTTCGCTCTCCGCGCCATGGTGACGAAAAAGGGAACGATCGCCGCGACGACGAGCACGAGGGCAACGGTTACGGCGTCCACGCGCGCACTATCTCACGGGACCGTGTTTCTCACGAGCGCATCGTCGTTCGTGCTCTTCATCGCTTTATCCGTGATCTATTCGCGGTGGACCGCGAGCTGCGGCTCACCAAGAAGGGGAGAAGCGCCGTCTCCGCGATATCGGTGATGGCGCTCTCGCCAAAGCCTGCTTTCCCGAGGGCTTCGATGCCGCGAAGGGTTGCAAGCAGCGTTCGACCGATTTTTCGCGCGGGGATCGTCTGGAGCAGATCCCCATTTCGTTGTGCGCCCGCCACGCACGCCACGAGCTTGTCTTCGATCGAGGAAAGCGCCGCGAACGCGCGCGCTGCGACTTCTTCGTCGGATCCCGCAAGCTCCGCAGTGCCCTTTGCAAGCAAGCAGCCTCGTTGAGCTTTGTCGGAAATGGTTCCTTGCGCGATCGACGCCACGTAGCTCTCGATTCGCTGCATTGCCGTTTCGTCGGGACCATCGAGCGTCCGCCCCGCCGATGCGACGCCGCCATCGCAGTAGGCGCCGAAGATGCGCAGGAACAAGTCGCGCTTGTTTCCGAAGGCCGCGTAGAGGCTCCCTTTGCCGAGACCCGTGGCCGCGGTGAGGTCGTCCACCGAAGTAGCGGCATAACCGCGCTCCCAAAAGGCATTGCGGGCCGCTTTGAGAACCACCGCTTCGTCGAACTCGCGAGGTCGAGCCATGAAAACAACATAGCCGTTCTTGACTTGTTAGTCCAGAACGCTCATGTTCTGGACTGTCCGGACCATAATCGCCGGGCGATCGAAACAAGAACGCAAATTCACGCGAAGAAAGAGGGTCTCTCATGGCTTCCACACTTCAGGGCAAGATCGCACTCGTCACGGGCGCATCCACGGGCATTGGACTCGGGATCGCGAGGCAGTTCATCGCCGAGGGGGCACACGTGTTCATCACGGGCCGGAGGCAGAAAGAGCTCGATGAAGCCGCCAAGGTTCTCGAGAGAAACGTCACGGCTCTTCGCGCAGACGCTTCGAACCTCGACGATCTCGACCGCATTTACGCGAGGATCAAAGCCGACAAGGGGAAGCTCGACATCGTCGTTGCGAATGCGGGCGGCGCCGAAGCGCAGCCTTTGGGACAGATCACAGAAGAGGCGTTCGACAAAACGTTCGCCACGAACGTGAAAGGGACGCTTTTCACGGTGCAGAAGGCACTTCCGCTTCTCGGCAAGGGCTCGTCCGTGATCCTCATCGGTTCCACGACTTCCGTCACGGGGCTCAAAAACGCGAGCGTCTACGGCGCAACCAAAGCCGCCGTGCGCAACTTCGCAAAGAGCTGGATCCAGGATCTGCAAGGATCAGGAATTCGAATCAACGTGCTCAGTCCCGGCCCAGTGAGAACGCCCGGACTCGCGGGACTCGCGCCGCAAGGTCAAGAGCAGGCTCTGTTCGATGCGCTCGCCGCACAAGTTCCACTCGGACGAATCGGCGAACCGGATGAAATCGGCAAAGCGGCCGTCTTCCTCGCTTCAGATTCGGCGAGCTTCGTTCACGGCGTCGAGTTCTTCGTCGACGGCGGGCAGGCGCAGATCTGAAACGGTGCGTCTCGGCTGGGGGCGCTCCTCTGCTTATTGGCACATCCGGTTTTCCGGATGTGCTCTAAGCTCCGGCCCCTCATGACGGACGCTCAATCGTTTTCTGAAGTCATTGAAGCGCTGCGATCGCGCCTCGGCACGGTCGTTCGTCTCCCCGTCTTGCGTTTCGGTCCACCGGGCGCATTTCTCGAGGTCGATCCCGTAGAAGAGGGCGAGCGCGCCCACACCGTGCTTCTGCCCGGCAAAGAGGTTCCGCCGGGCACGCGCGAGGGTGAAGAGCTCGATGTTTTTCTAACACTCGACTCGGACGATCGCCCGCTTGCGACGATTCACATGCCGAAGGTCGAACGCGGCGAAGTCGCATTCTTGCGCGTGACGCAGCTCACTTCGTTTGGCGCATTCTTCGACTGGGGTCTTCCGAAGGAGCTTCTCGTCCCCATCAAAGAGCAGACACGCGATCTCGCCGTCGGCGACGTTCACGCCATCGGCGTCTACCTCGACGACACGGGGCGCCTTGCGGGCACCATGCGCGTGAGCGAGATGCTCCGCGAGACTGGCGATTTCGAGCAAGGCGAATGGGTCGAAGGCGAATCGTGGCGTCACGAGCCAGACATCGGCGTCTTCGTCATCGTCGAACGCTCTTTCGTGGGGCTCTTGCCGAAGACCGAGCCACACTCGTTGCGCCGCGGCGACTCAGCGAAGTTCCGAGTCGCCAACGTGCTCCCGGACGGAAAGATCGAGCTCTCGCTGCGCGCGATGGCTCACGAAGAAATCGAAGGCGATGCTGCGCGCATCCTCCAGGGCATCGCCGTCGTGCGCATCGGGGACAAGTCGAGTCCGGAAGAGATCTCGCGTGCGTTCGGGATCAGCAAAAAAGCTTTCAAACGCGCGGTGGGTCGCCTTCTTCGCGAAGGGAAAGTCGGTATCGACGACCAAGGAATACTCGTCCTGAAGACGCCCGGCTGACTTCCACCGGCATCGCGAGGACTGCTCAGGGCAAGACGTTCGTGATGACGAAGACGTAGTCCTGGTAGTCGCCGTTGGCCGCGTCCTCGAATCCGAGGAGGAAGGAATTGGCGACGAGTTTTCCTTGGCGATCTTTCAAAGGATAGACGCGCGTTGCGTGCACCGTCGGTCCCGTGTTCAGAGCGTCTTGCGTGTACGTGTTCCGCTTGAAGGTATTGCTGTCGACATAGAGGCCGAAGCTCACGTTGCCGGGGTCGAACGAAGGAACGCCAGGAACTACCAGCGCAGGATTCAAGCTCTGCTCGGCGCCGAGGGCGATCGTCGCGAGCACGTGCGTCGTCGGCGTGCCCTTCGCAACGGGCTCGTACCATCCGAAGGGAAGTGTCTCCGCCGGTGAATAGCGAGCGACGGCGCGCATGGTGACGGGGCCAGGCCCGGCCTTCGTGAAGAGGGGATGCACGACTTCGTCACCGATGGGCTTCGCACCCGTGCCCAAGGTCAACTTGGTTCCACCGACGTCGATCTCGTAGCCGAGCGCATCGACGACGTTTTGGAACGTTGGCTCATTGTTGCCTTGTTCGCCGTTGGTCGAAAGACCGAACAGGTCGACATCGTGTCCGCCGAGATCATCTGTAAGATGCACTTTTCCAGGGAGGACACCGAGCGGTGACGCTGGAGGAGCAAACGTCGCGGAGAACGTCCACGCCTCGCCGCTCTTCAGCGAGACCGGCGTCGCGCTGGGCTTCATCGCGAACGCCGCGCCAGTGAGCGCCGCCGAGCTGATCGTGAGCGCCGTCGACCCCGTGTTGGTCAGGGTGACGGTTTGTGCTGCGCTCTTCGTCGACTTCACGCCGCTGAAGACGAGCTCCGTCGGCGAGACAGTGAGGCCGATGTTCGTCGCGTCGGCGGCGTCGGCGGCATCCAACATGTCTGCGTCACCTACCGGAGTGGCATCCACCTCGGTAAACGCATCCGTGCGCGCCGCGTCGCTTTCGTCTTCACCTTCTCGTTTCGGAGCGGAATCTGAATTCCCGCATGCCGAAGCCAGCATCGGCGCGATCGCAAACGAGAGAACGTAGGCGCGTCGCATCGGGAGAGCTTACTTCACTGGTTTGGATTCGCCATCGTCCGCGTGCTCACCACCACTCGTCGGAGCGCGTCATTCGAGGCTGATTCTCGTCATAAAGCTTCGCGCCGTCGGAGATGAATACGTATTTCCATATGGCTTCCGACTTCATCGTGAACATCGTCACGTTGCCTTCCAACGTCTGGCTTCCCACGAGAAAGCAATTCGTCTTCGAACCGTGCGGGCACATCGCGGTGTTGAAGAGGAGTGCTACCGGCCAGTCCTTCGGTGTCTGGTGCAAGTATCCGCGCGCGTCCGTCTCGCCCCATGGACTCGTGGTCGGAGCTTTTCCAACTTCACCGAAGGGCACGTTGTCCATCACGAGCTCCCACGTTGCGGGATCCGAATCCTTCGCCGCTTTCCAGACGTCGAGCCCAGGAATGCTGGGATCCATGTGGAGGAACCGAACGGACAGCTCGCGCGCTCCGTAGTCGGACTTGTCTTCGAAGGCGCGAATCGTGAAAGGCTGCGACGCAAGACCGCTCGCTCCGTCGAGAAACCACGACGCCGGAGTGACGGTCCAATACGAACCCGCAGCGAACTCGCTCTCGATGTCTCCGTCTTTCTCGAGACTCGTCATCGTCGCCTCGCATTCGGCCGAGCCCCACACGACGAAGCGAAATCGGTACGCGCCTGCCGGAACGTCGAAGTAGGGCGAGACGTTGCCATATTTTGGAAACGTATGCGTGTTGCGAAACACCGGACCAATCCACGGCGCCGCATCTCCTCCCGTCTTCGACTGCACACAGACGTCGAGTGCGGCTGTCTCCATGGCGGGTCCCACGAAGTTGAAGATGCGAAGATGAGCCGAGGCTTTCGGATCGGCGCTCGGTGGAGGGAGATCCGTCGAAGGCGGCGAAGTGCACGTGCCCGCGGGAGAAGGCGTCTCTTCGACGGCGTCATCGTTCGAGCACGCAGTGGCGAGCGCGAGGCCGAGGGCGACCGCAAAAGATAAAAGGGCGCTTGGCCCGCGGGGACGAAAATGGCTTTGGGGCATCATGGGCATCCTCCTCAATTGACGTTCGTAGCGGTGACGCCGAAGGGGCGGCCAGCGGTGGCCCAAGATCCGCCGAAATCGAATGCGCTCGAACCATCGGGACCGGGGCCGACGGGAGGTGTTTGATATCCCTTGCCGATGTAGACGAAGGGGCCGTAGCGATACGAGAGAACGCGTCTTCCCGTGTAGTCCGCGACCGTGATGACGTACTTCGAGCGCGTCGAGTCGTAGACCGAGATGGGATCGCCCATGCGCGCATCGGCGATGCGTCGTTAGACGGCGCCCGTCCCCGTGCGATATGTCACGAACTGGATCTCGCGATCGCCGCGCGAAGCCATGACGAGGTCGGTGAGCGAGCTGTCTTGGCGATCATGCTTCGACTGCACGATACTCGTCACATTTCGTCCCACGTCGATCGAGCCGAGAATGCGAACGCCCGCCGCGACCGCCGCCTTCGCATCGAGGAGGCCGCCTACGTCGAACTGATGCAGCTTTCCGTTCATCGTTGCAACTACGGCATGAAGCGGCGCGACCTTGCGCCCCGGATTCACGAATCCCGCATAAACCGCCGTCGGCATGTCGTCGAAAGGCATCGTGGCGAGCACGACCGGCTTCGACTGCGGAGCAAACTCGAACGCGTGGGGCCATTGACTGGGCGCGTTGCCCGCATCGTTCTGGGTCAGCTCGAAGTCTGCGCGCGTGCCGAAGTACTTGCCGTTGAAGTAATCGAAGAGCGGCTGCAGATCGACGAACGTGACCTTTCGTTCGAACTTCGAAGCGACCATCGCGAATCCACCGACGCCTATTTTTAGCGAATTGAAACCACTAGGTGCGAAGGTCTGGCGCGTCGGCTCGTCGGTCATGTCCAACTTGTTGTTCGAAGCGACCGCCTTGTCAGCGGCGTCGTGCCAACCCCCATCGGCTCCCCTCGATGAGTTGGCGGCGAGCGCGGTTGGCACTTTGAGATCGGGCAGGGGAATGAAGCCCAAGAGTTTTCCAGCCTTCCAATTACCGCCCTGAATGAAACCGTAGAGACTCCCCTTTCCTGGCGTGCCGAGCGCCGCGTTGCTGAGCATCGCCATCACGCCGAGCTCCGCCTTTTGAGTTGCGACATCCCACACGAGATAGAGCGTGAACTCGCTCTCACCCGTCGCAGCGACCGCGATCGGGATCTTTCCTTTCGGAAGCTGGAGTCCGGACGCAGTGCAGTAGCCCGTGTTCGTTCCGAGGCAGCGCAACGCACCATCCGCAAAGCCGATCATCGCACCTTGATCGTTTTCGGTTTGGAAGTTGCCGGCCGATCGCCCGACGCTCACGGGCTGTGCGAACGGAAGACCGCCGTGCGCAGCGAGCGCATCTTGATTCGTGAAAAAAGGCGCGCGTGCACGCCCTCCCCAGGTCCAGCTCGGCATCGGCCGGTACTGCATGACGTTGAAGCCGTAGCCCATGTACTGGATCCAATCGACGCCGTCGCTCTCCTGCTTGTCGGCGTCGAATACGACTGGGCCCTGCGTGCTGCCGTACCCCACGTCGTCATTGCAGGTGCCTCCGACTTCATATGTGTATCCTGCACCATAGCCAGGGTTAC
>JAHFDV010000477.1 GCA_023248815.1 Myxococcales bacterium | reverse complement strand
ACTGCCAGGCTGTGTGCTTGCGCGAAAGACGCGGGCGGGGACAACTTGCGGCAATTCGGAAATAGGCTTCACACGTTGGGAGCAGATGCCTAGCGCGGAGCGGATCAAAGTAGACGCCGACGAGAACCAAGTGCGAGTGCGTATCTACGCGCAACCGATGACTCGGCGCGCCTTCGCTGTGCTCTGCCTCGCCGCCAGCGCCGTACTCGCGTACGAAGGCATCCGTCGCTCTGGTCTCGACGCGAAAGCCTGGATGGAAACGCTGCGCGCAATAGGACCGGGTGTGATCGTTGCGCCCGTGATGTTCGCGGTCATTGCGAGCGCGGTCTTCGGTGCAGAAGAGTGGCGACTCGGTCGGGAGTATTTGCGAGTGGGCGTGTCGCTCGGTCCGTTTCGCGCGTGGCGCTCCTACGCGCGAAAAGATGTTCGGCGGCTTCGATTTCGTCAGCGCCTCGTGCCTGCTCACAAAGGCGGGAGATTCTTGCAGCAATATCTCGCATTCGATTACCGGGGAACGAGCGTGCATAGCCTGCGGCAGTTGAGTCCGGAGGAGGCGATGAACGTCATCGAAGGTCCCTTCACGGAGCTTGTAGGAGAGAGCTACGGAGCGGCAGATAGAAGGCTCGACAGCGATACGTAGGAAATCTAGATGCTCGAAATCGGCGACGCGCGGCTCGGTCTAGGCGATCGGGCTCGCTCTCTCGCAGTCGGCTTCAGCGATTGGAGATGCAGCGAGAGTTCGCCTTTACCGACGCTCCGCGCGCGACGCATCGCGCATAGATCACGAGCGAAGCACGTCTTCATTATCTCGACCGGCTGCCGGTCTCACGCCCCGCTCTTAGCAACTGTTCCGGTAGGCTAATGCGGTTCAGGTCCCCCTTCGCTTCGAGCACGCCCTCCAGAAGAAGCTGACGAATACGCCAGACGACCAACGCATAGGTCGCCGTGGTCGTAGCGAGAAGTTTCCCGACGACGAACAGTGACTCCCGCCGCTTCTCATCGGCACATTGCTCGATGATTTGTTCGTCGAAACACTTGACGGGCAGTTCGACGATTTCTTCGCCCTCGAGCACGCGCACCCATTCTCCTTCGTGATCTCGAAGCGCTTCCCAACGTGCCGCGCGCTTCTCCACATCTAGAACCTTCCGCCGATTGGGCCACTCCGCAACGACGGCATCGGGGCCTTTAATCGCGACGCACTCGCCGGCGGGGTGCGGCCACCCCTTGCCGATCGGCAGTACCACTTCGAAGACGCGATGCGGCTGTGCACGGAGATGCCAGCACGCGCGCAAAGCGAGGAGCCACTCCATCGGATGTTGGCCGCGCCAGATGACGACATCCGCTTCGCTCTCGACGACGCTGTTCCAGAGGCCTGGCGACAAGAACCACGACTTGTCGTCCATCCCGTACGGACCGAGCAACTTTTCATACCAGTGGCGACGGAGTTCACCGGTGCCATCGACATCGCGCAGTGGACCCTCCGTGATGTTTTCCTTCGGGCCTAGGACCATCTCGTCGCGTCCGAGCTTTCGCAGCCCATCGCCGATCCGTTCGACGGAAACGGGCTCGCTTCCGAGATGAAGGAATCTGCCGTCGCCCATTAGGCTAGATTATCCGAGGCGCGATCGTGGTGGTGTGAAACGGTAGCGCGGCGATAACCTGTGCGTGAGGCGATGACGGGCGGGGAATTTCTCGGAGTTGGAGACCCGACGCAGCGAATGGCTATTCTTGAGTGCCTCAAGGGCTTGGTTGAGGGACGCACGTGAGCGCCGCTCTCGAAGGGATCCTCGCTCTGCCTCCAAAAGAAAAGCAAACATGACGAACGCCTCTTCAAAGAGAAGTTTCGAAGCAAGGCTCCTCGTCGACAGCGAGGATCACACCCAGGCGGAGCTAGCGGAGATGCTTGCGCTCCCCAGCGATAAAGGTTGGGAGAAGGGTGACGAATATGGGCGCCCCGAGCTCGCGAAACGACGAACGGCGAGTCGATGGAGCCTCGCCGAGTGCGACGGAGATATCGACGACTGGCACGTGACGATCGACCGTCTCATCGAACGACTCCGCCCGATCGAGACCGCCTTCCGGGGCCTGCCTCGCGACGTGTACGTGAGAATGATGTTGTGCATCACCGAAGACAACGACATCTTCGGGTTTTGGTTGACGAAGGAGCAGATGGAATTCCTCGTACGCATCGGCGCCGATCTGGACATGAGCTTCGTGGTTCGCGGCTTTTCGCGGAGGGGTGAGGAGGCGTGAAGCGGTCGCGAGCACACGGGTGATTGAGGTAGAGCTCAGCTCGTGGACAACGAGGTCCGCGAATCGCGTTCGCAAAGGCGGCTAGTTCGTCGCGTCTCCGATCGCCGACTCCGCCGCTTTGATGCCGAGCCCGCGTCTCGAGCTACACGGCTGGCTTTGTCGAGCCAGCTCCCGCGCGCTTCGCTTTGGGCCGCGCTCCGCGCATGGCCTCGACCGCTTCGACGAAGGAACGAAGCGCGGCGACAATCGCCTCCTCACTCCCAAACTTGTCGAACAGCTTCCGCTCGATGAGAACCGATGCGAACGAACGACGCGCCTTCGCGGCGTGAAGGCCGCGTCCGAGAACACGAGCCTTCGAGAAATCGATCTCCGGCATTTCTCTGAGGGACGCCTTGGAGGGCTCGCGGGAGCTCTGCTTAGTCGGAGGCATAGTTCACTCGAGAAGCGCTCGCTCTGCTGCGCTCAGCTCACTTCGTAGCTCGGGTCGCTCTTCGAGCACGGCTTCAGCATCAGCCAAGTCCTGCAAGCGCTTCGACTTCCGTCGCGAGCTGTCTGCGTGCGCGCGAAGCTTTGCGCGCACGAGCTCGAGCGGACTGACGAAGCGAACGAACGAGTCTCCAAGAGGAAGACTTACGGCCGTACGGATCGCTTCCTCGAAAGCTTCGTCGTCCGCAAACTGAACGGGTGAACCATCAGGCGCTTCCCAATTCTCCGTGTGAGAGTGGACGCCTGTTTTACGAAATCCCGCGGCGACGAGTGCTTCCCGCGGCAACGCGTCATACGAGCGGATGGCGACGTCGACGTCGAGTGTTGCGCGCGGTTCCTTTCTCCAAACCTGAGCGGCCATTCCTCCGATGATCGCGTACGCGACGGACGCGCCTTCCAGAACTCCTGCAAGCAGTGCTAGCGCGTCCTTCGGATCTCCCATGGTGCGTTCTCCTGAGAATAGAGCGTAGCGCCTTCGCAGTTGCCCAATGACGGCGAGAGAATCAGCGAGGCCGTACATGTTTGGATTCTAGCATGCTTCTAAAAGCGGTCCCGCAGCACGATTCGTTTGCGAACTGTCAGGCATGTACTGAAGGCGTAAAAAATCGAACTCGTCGGCTTCGGCGATCTTCTCTTCGGACTCGGACTCGCCTCTCTCGCCGTCGGACTCGGGGATCGGAAACGCGACAAAATATCCCTCGTACGACCCCCCCATCGCGCACCCTCACGCCCTACGCCGCAAGCTCCGCCCAAAGCGGCAAATGGTCACTCACCTCGAACGTAAATCTCTCCTTCGGCACGCGTATCAGCCCGCTCTTCCCGCGCGCCACGAAGTTCAACGCTCCGCCCGTCCCCGTGAACCGCGTCTCTCCCCCCGGCAACACGAGCAGCTGGTCATACCGCTTGTTCGCCGCGAGGTTCGTCCCGTGCACTCCTTCCAAACACTTCGGCATCTCGAACCCCGTCTGCGTGACGGCATCGAACAAGCTGCTCTTCAGGCTCGGGATGTTGAAGTCTCCGAGCAGCACGAGATCGCGATCGACCGCGTTCGGCGAGAGCGCGTAGCGCTTCGCCCAGTCGGCGAGGAGTGCAAGCTCGATGGCGCGATCACTCACGCGAAGCCCGTAGCGCACGTGAGCGGCGACGAGAACGAAGTCGACGTGTCGCGCGCGAAACGAAGCGGCGTAAGGCGGGCGCCACCACGACACGGGCGGCACGTACTCACCGCCCTTCTTCTCGCGAGGCGGCGTGATGTGAGACGCGAGCCCCGTGAACGTAATCCGCCGGCGATCGAAGAGGTACGCGATGCGCTCGCGGTTGCCGCCTTGGTCGAGCACGGCTTCCGAGAAGATCGCCTCGTGATGCGGGAGCAGCGCGAGCGTGCGGCGAAGATCGCCGAGGTTGTCACGGAGCTCGATGATCGCCGTGAGATCGAACGCGCGGAGCACTTCGGCGATGATCGCGATCGAGCGGTCCTTGCGCGGTGTCTTTCCGAACTCGCGGATGTTCCATGTCGCGAGAGTGAAGGTGTCCTTTCGGCGAGGTATCGAAGTGACACCGAGCCGCTCGCGGAGCGCTGCCAGATCTCGGGGAGCGGCGGGTGTCGTCATGTCCATTCCCTTCGCTCACTTGAGCACAGCCGCATGCGTCGAGATGCGGCGCGCGTAGAGATGCGAGTCGTCGAGCCACGCGAGCCATCCTGAAGCGACGACGACCGAGCGCGTCGGCCCATTGTGCAGCGTGTAGAACGCTTTGTCGTCCGTAGCGAAGAACTGAAGCTTCTTGTCGGTCGCGATGATGATGGAGTCGTCCTGTTTCGCGCAGTCCTTAGAATGGCCCGCAAGCGCGTGCCCCTCCGTGCCGATGAGCAGCGTGTCGAAGCCCTTGCTCTTCGACGGGATCACGATGCTGCGTAACCGTCCGGCCAAGACCGTCGTGACGCGCTCGGGAGGGCCATCGAGACTGCGACATCGCGGAGATGTCGATGGCGCATGGTCAATGGTCGGAAGTGGAAGCGCGAGGCGTGCTCGGTGCGTGGCAGCGAAGCGGTGTGTCGCTCGAGCGCTTCGCGCAGCAACGCGGGTTCACGCCGCAACGGCTC
>JAHFDV010000476.1 GCA_023248815.1 Myxococcales bacterium | reverse complement strand
TCCCTATCTTCCCGATCTCGATTGGCGCAACGAGACCCTCGCCAAGCAGATGACGGACGACATCCGCGACTGGTCGGAGCGATTCGATCTCGATGGCGTTCGCATCGACGCAGTGCCGATGATGCCGCGCGCGGCGACGCGGCGAATCGCGAGCACCCTCCGAACGCTCGGGCATGTCGGCGCACCCTTTTGGATGATCGGTGAGAACTTCACGGGACCGGGCAGCTATTCGTCACTCGCGTTTCACCTCGGTCCGTTTGGACTCGACACCGAGTTTCATTTTCCATGGATGTGGGCCACGCGTGGCGCGATCGCCGATCAGAGCGGGTCGATGCAAGACATCGAAACGGCCTATCTCGAAGGCGTAAGGGCATGGGGCGAATCGGGCGCGGTCATGGGGCTCATGATCGGCAACCACGACGTGACCCGCTTCGCTTCCGTTTCGAGCGGCAATGCCGGAGGAGATGCCTGGGAACACGCGCCCTATCCGACGGAAGACACCGTGTTCGAAAAGCAGAAGCTCGCTTTGGCACTCGCGCTCACGATGCCCGGTGCTCCGTTCGTCTACTACGGAGACGAGCTCGCGATGCCCGGGCGCGGTGATCCCGATTCGCGTCGCGTGATGCCGAGTGAGGAATCCCTGACGATCAACGCGAGGGCCGTCCGCACTACCTTTCGCAAGCTTGCCAAGGTTCGCGCCTGCAGCTCGGAGTTGCGTCGCGGAAAGTATGTTCCGCTCTACGCCGACCGCGAGCGCCTCGTCTTTGCCCGTACCGGTGAGGTCACTCGCGAGGGCGCGGATGTCTCCACTGAAGGCACGGCGCTCGTCGTCGTCACGCGCAATGCGTTCGGCACGGAAGGCCTAGAAATTCCGCTGTCGGGCATTCCCGACGGTACGTACCGGGACGCGCTTACGGGGGAGGCGATTTCAGTGAACTCAGCGTTGACTTTCCTTCCTGGGAAGCCATTCTCCTTCCACATTTTTCTGCCCGAAGGGAACCCGTGTCTCTCAAAATAGCTTCACATTTCGCTGCGCGGGCATTCGGCGTCGCTTCGATCTTCGGTGGCGTTCTCATCGCGTGCGGCAGTGATGCGGTTACGAACCGTGACACGGGCGATCCGCCCGACGCTTCGATGTTCAACCCGCAAGGGAATCCGAATGGTGACGGCTATGGATCCGGCTCGAATACGGGAACGGGTGTCTTCGTCTGTCCCGACGACTTCAAGACGTGTCCGCAAGAGTTCACGTATCCCGATCACGGCGAGTCTTCGGTCGAGCTCCGCGGCGACTTCGGTGGGCCTGATACCTGGGTAACGGGAGCGCCCATGAGTCGCGCGGCCGGGCAGTGGCGCGTCACCGTCTCCGTCCCGTACGGCAAGCCCGTCCAATACAAATTCCGTCTCAACAACGACGACAACAACTGGCAGTTCGATGCGGCACAGCCGACCGTCAAGAACGGGAACGACACGAACAATCTCTTTTCTGGCACGACGTGCGAGAACGCGAAGTGCGAAGAGCCAGGCGCGCCGCCTGCGGGCGTTTACGACTGGCGCGACGCCGTCATCTACTTCGTCTTCGTCGACCGCTTTCTCGATGGTGGCGGTTCGAACTGTAACGTGTCGGACGGAAGCGGATCGCTTCCGCCGATTGCGAACTATCAGGGCGGCGACTGGCTGGGCGTCACGCAGAAGGTCAACGACGGCTACTTCAACTCGCTCGGCGTCAACACGCTGTGGATCACGGTGCCGCTCAACAACACGGACACGTTCGGGCAGGGCAGTGCGCCCGACACGCACAACTACTCCGGCTATCACGGCTACTGGCCCAAGCTCGACAACGCGTCCCCCTCGCAGCTCTCGCAAGAAAGCTGTTTCGGAAGTCTCTCGGATCTCAAGAATCTCGTCACGGCCGCGCATACGAAGGGCCTCCGCGTTCTCTTCGACTACGCGATGGTGCACGTGCACGAGTCTTCACAGATTCGTCAGAACAACCCGAGCTGGTTCTGGCCCAACGACAACGGCAAGGGCGGCAATTGTATTTGCGGCGGCGATTGCTCTTGGGACGTCCTTCCCGATCGCGAACGCTGCTGGTTCACGAGCTACCTGCCGCACTGGAATTACACGAACACCGAAGCGCGCAACTACTCCGTCACGAACGCGATCGAGTGGGCGAAACAAACGGGCATCGACGGCTTCCGCCTCGACGCGATCAAGCACGTCGACATCAGTTGGCTTCAGCAACTCCGCCAGCAGCTGAAGACCGAGATCACCGACAAGCAGTCTCCCTCGCAGCGATTTTATTTGGTCGGCGAGACGTTCGACTTCGGCGATCGCGGAGTCATCAAGAGCTACGTCGATCCGGCCACCAAGCTCGACGGACAATTCGACTTCCCATTGCGAAAGTACGTCGTCGAGTCGGCGATCATGCGACTCAAGCCGATGAACGAGCTCGCGACGTTCATGGACTCGAACGACTACTTCTACGGTGCGAGCTCCATCATGAGCACGTTCATCGGCAACCACGACTTGCCGCGCGTCGTTCATCTCGCCGCAGACAACCGCATCTTCGGTGACGACCAAGGCGCGGGTGGAAAAGAGCGTGCCTGGTCGAACCAGCCTTCGATCCCCACGGAGCGCTCGGCGTTCCAACGCTTGGCGAATGGTTACGCAGTGCTCTTCACGAATCGCGGCGCTCCGCTCGTCTACTACGGCGACGAGATCGGACTCGCAGGTGCAGGCGATCCAGACAACCGCCGCATGATGCAGTTCGCGGGGTTGAACGCGAATCAAACGTGGCTGAAGGAGCGCGTGGCGAAGCTGCTCGCGATCCGCAGCGCCCATCCAGCACTCCGAAGGGGCGTACGTACGACGATCCGCGTCGACGCCGACACCTGGGTCTACGCGCGATCGACTACGACGGAGACGGTCTACGTCGCCATCAATCGCAGCGACACCGACAAGTCGCTCGGAGGACTCCCAGGAGTCCAGCTCAACGAGCTCGTCACCGGCACGACGCTCCAAGGACCCAACATGACCGTCCCCGCGCGCGAGACGCGAATCTTTATCGCCAAATGAGATTGGTCGCCGAGTAGGAGGAGCCTTCACTTGAAACGTTTTGGAATCTGGGCCGCATCAGCGGCCGTTGCTTTGTCTGCGGTCGCAACGAGCGCGCACGCCATCGAGCCGTTTCGCAGCATGCGCACCCTCACCTCGTCGAATGGTCGTGGCGCGATCATCTACGACCGGACGACGTATCGGATCACACAGTTCCTCGAGCACGCGTATCGCTATCCGGAAAAGGGCGTGGAGAGCCGCAACTTCGCGTTCGACAGCTACCCTGGAATTCGCGTGGGCGGCACTGGCGCTTGGCTCGCGAATAGCGCACCGACGCGCATCGAATACGTGAATGGTACAGGCATCGTTCACACCGAGCGAACGGTCTCGGGAGTCCAAGTGGACGAGTACCACTTTGCACCGATGAGCCTCGGCGAGAACGCGAGCATCATGCTCGTGAAGGTGAAGCGTCTGAGCGGTTCGGGGGCAATCGATGCTTACGGCCTTTTCAACTACCACCTCGGAAGTGGATCGCCCGTAGCCGGCGCCGACGGCGAACAAGCGCTTTACGTTTCGTCGCGCGACGCGGTCTACGAGTGGGGACCCAGCGGGAAGGCATTCGCCTACGGAAGCATCGGAACTTCCACGCATCACGCAGTGAGCCCTGGAAGCATCTACGACGCGCTGAACTCCGGCGCAAATCTCGGTGACAGCAACGACACGGGCGGCGCGAAGTTCGATGTCGCCGCCGGCTTCCAAACGGCGCTCGGCGATCTCGCGGTGAATCAAGAAGCGTGGGCCGGGTGGTACACGGTCTATGACGCAGGCGCAGATGCGCAAGCCGCAGCCGATCGCGTTCGCACGTGGCTCGCAGGTCGATCGCCGGGAGCGGTCTACGCAGGCGAAGTCGCTGACTGGGCGGCGTGGCACAAAGCACTTCCGACGGGACTAAGTACCGAAGAGGCGGAAGTCGCAAAGCAGTCCCTCGCGGTTCTTCGTATGGCGCAGGTGACGGAGCCGGGTGCTCCCAATGGTCAGATGCTGGCGAGCCTCGCGCCGGGCCGTTGGAACATCGCTTGGGTTCGCGACATGTCATACGCCGTCGTGGCGCTCATTCGCACCGGTCATTACGCCGAGGCCAAGGCCGCCATCGAGTTCCAAATGAAGGGGCAAACGGGCGAGTTCCAGTCGTACGTAGGATCGCCCTACCGCATCTCCGTCGTTCGCTATTACGGCAACGGCGTCGAAGAGTCCGACTCGAACGAGGACGGCCCCAACGTCGAGTTCGACGGCTTCGGACTATTTCTTTGGCAGCTCGAAGAATACGTTCGCGCGTCCGGTGACACGTCGCTCCTCACGACCCATTGGCCGAAGGCGAGCACCGAGATCGCCGACGTACTCGTAAAGCTCCAAGAGCCGAATGGGCTCATCGCGGCCGACTCGTCGATTTGGGAAGTTCATTGGAACGGCAAGCAACGCCACTTCGCGTACACGACGATCACCGCAGCGAACGGACTCTGTCGCGCGGCCGAGCTCGCCAAAAAAGCGGGGGATGCTGCACTCGAGACGAAGTACCGCGACGCGGGAATTCGCGCGCGCGACGCCATTCTCTCGCAGCTTCGCGCTCCCGATCTCACGATCGCGCAGAGCACGGAAGGCCTCGCGCAGAAGTCGAAGTTTCTCGATGCCTCGGCAGTCGAGGCGATGAACTTCGGGCTCATCTACCCGACGCGAAAGACGGCACGCGCAACGCTCGCTTCGTTCAAGAAGGGTCTCGTTCCTCCCACGGGACGCGGG
>JAHFDV010000122.1 GCA_023248815.1 Myxococcales bacterium | reverse complement strand
ATGGTGCCGGCATCGAATTGGAGGAATATGCCGAAAGAATCGAAGAATCGCGCAAAGGTTATCGCTCTCGTTGACCCGACGCGCAAGTACTCGGTCGATGAGGCGGTTGTCTTGGTCAAAAAAGCCAAGTTCGCCAAATTCGACGAGACGGTGGATATCGCCATTCGGCTCGGCGTCAATCCGAAACACGCAGATCAGATGGTCCGCGGAGCACTCGTGCTCCCCCACGGAACCGGACAGACGATGCGCGTTCTCGTGTTTGCACGCGGAGACAAAGAACGCGAAGCCCGTGAAGCTGGTGCTGATCAGGCCGGCGGTGATGACTTGGTTGCGAAGGTGAGCGAAGGCTTCATGGACTTCGACCGCGTCATTGCCACGCCCGACATGATGGGCGCCGTGGGTAAGTTGGGTCGTGTACTCGGTCCTCGCGGATTGATGCCGAACCCCAAGGTGGGAACCGTGACCTTTGACGTGGCCACGGCTGTTCGAGAAGCAAAGGGTGGAAAGATCGAGTACCGCGTCGAAAAGGCCGGAATCGTTCACGCCCGCATCGGCAAGGTGTCCTTCGAAGAGAAGGCGCTTTCCGAGAACGCAGTCGCGCTCATTCAGGCGCTCGTTCGTGCAAAGCCCTCGACGGCCAAGGGTACCTATCTACGGAGCATCTCGCTCTCGTCGACGATGGGCCCCGGCGTGAAGGTCGACACTGGCGCATTCGTCGCCCGTACCGAGGAGGCGTAACATGGAGAGTCTCATTCCGAGCATCGCACCAGGCTTCAAGAAGTCGACGCGCGATGCAAAGACGACGCAAATCGGCCTCATCCGCGAGAAGTTCGACAAGATGACCTCTGCGGTCTTCCTCGACTACAAAGGGATGACCGTCGAGAACGTCACGAAGCTCCGTACGGAGTTCCGCAAAGCCGGCGTTGAGTACAAGGTCGTCAAAAACACCTTGGTCAAGCAGGCATTGAAGGACACCGGATACGTCGGCGCCATCTCTGGAAACTTCACGGGTATGACGGGCGTTGCCTGGTCGTACGAAGATCCCAGCGCTGCGGCGAAGGTCGTAAAGGCCTTCAAGAAGGATGCAGCCGGCGACAAGCTCACCGTCAAAGGTGGGGTTATCGACGGACAAGCCCTCGACGCAGGCCAAGTTGAAAACCGTCTTGCTTCGATGCCGGGCAAGGACGAGCTCCGAGGAATGCTCCTCGCGCTCTTCCAGGCGCCCAGCCAGAAGTTCGTCGCGCTTCTCAACGCCCCCGCCCAAAACTTCGCCTACCTCCTTTCTGCAAAGAAGGACAAGGGCTGAGCTCCGGCACCCGTTTCGTAAATTGATTGAAAGACTTTCGGGAAACTACTTCCCGGTTTGAATTGGAGAATGAAAATGGCTGACGTAACCAAAGAACAAGTTGTCGACTTCCTCTCGAACCTCCCTGTCATTCAGATGGCAGAGCTCATCACCCAGCTTGAAGACAAGTGGGGAGTGAAGGCTGCTCCTGTCGCGGTCGCCGCGGCCCCGGGCGGTGGTGCAGCTCCGGCAGCAGCCGAAGCACAGAGCGAGTTCACGATCGAGCTCACCGAAGGCGGCGCCAACAAGATTGCCGTCATCAAGGTCGTTCGCGAAATCACGGGCCTCGGTCTCAAAGAAGCCAAGGACCTCGTCGAAGGCGCGCCCAAGGCTGTCAAAGAAGGCGTTGCCAAGGCGGAAGCCGATGAGCTCAAGAAGAAGCTCGAAGACGCGGGCGGCAAAGTCACGCTCAAGTAATTCGAGTTTCCACCGGAGCGCGGGAAGTGATCTCTCGAAGATCGCTCCCCGCGCTTTCGGCGCTTCACAGCTTTGCTTTTTCGAGCCCGACCCCGCGGGGGCTCGCATGTTTCGAAACAGTGCTTATGTTCGCAGGCCCCGCCGCTTGCGAGCCGAATTGGACGGCCGCCGACGGGCTCCCGCTCCTGATTGCTGAACCCCCTGCAGAGTAAGAGGTAACTGATGGCAAACGTCATCCAGTCGAATTTCCGCATCCGGAAGAACCTTGGCCAAATCGGTCAGGTCATCGAGATTCCGAACCTCATCGACATCCAAAAGGCGTCGTACGAGAAGTTCCTCCAGTCCAACACCCCCGCGTCTGAGCGGAAGAAAGAGGTGGGACTCGAGGCTGTGTTTCGCAGCGTTTTCCCGATCAAGGACCACAGTCTGACGAGCGAGCTCGTCTTCGAGAGCTACACGCTCGACCCGCCGAAATACGACGTCGATGAATGCCGCCAGCGCGGAAATACCTTTGCCGCACCCATCAAGGTGACGGTCCAGCTCGTCATTTACGACGCGCGCGATGGTGGCGAACGCATCGTTCGCGACATCAAGCAGCAAGAAGTCTACTTCGGCGAAATCCCGCTGATGACGGACACGGGTACGTTCATCATCAACGGCACGGAGCGCGTCGTCGTTTCGCAGCTTCACCGCAGCCCGGGCGTCTTCTTCGATCACGATCGCGGCAAGACCCACTCGAGCGGCAAGCTCCTCTACAGCGCGCGCATCATTCCGTACCGCGGTTCGTGGCTCGACTTCGAGTTCGACCCGAAGGACCTCATGTTCGTCCGCATCGATCGTCGTCGCAAGATTCACGCGACGGTGCTCCTCCGTGCGCTCGGATACTCGACGCAGGGCCTCCTCAACTACTTCTACAACACGGAAACCGTCACGCTCGAGAAGGGCAACAAGCTCCTCCGCAGCGTCGAGCTCGATCTTCTCGCGGGCCAGCGCGCCACGCGTGACATCAAGGTCGAAGGCGAAGTCGTCGTCAAGAAGGGCAACAAGTTCACCAAGGCGGCGATCAAGAAGCTCAAAGAAGCGAAGACCCTCAAGCTCCCCATGGATATGGACGAGCTCGTCGGTAAGGTTACCGCGCACGACGTGATCGACCCGGAAACGGGCGAGATCCTCATCGAGTGCAACGAAGAGCTCACCGAGCTCAAGGTCAACAAGGTCCGCGACGCCGGCATCGAAGAGTTCAAGATTCTCTTCATCGACGGTCTCAACGTCGGCAGCTACCTCCGTGACACCATCCTCGCCGAGAAGGTCAAGACGACCGAAGAAGCGATCATGGAAATCTATCGTCGTCTTCGTCCGGGCGACCCTCCCACGCTCGAAACGGCGAAGGCGCTCTTCCACAACCTGTTCTTCAACCCCGAGCGCTACGACCTCTCGAAGGTCGGCCGTCTCAAGTTGAACTACAAGTTCTACCGTGACGTTCCCGAGGAGCAACGCCCCACGATCGAAACGCAGATCCTCACGGCACAGGACATCCTCGAGACCGTTCGTCACCTCATCGAGTTGAAGAATGGCCGTGGCTCGGTCGACGATATCGACCACCTCGGTAACCGCCGCGTTCGCGCAGTCGGTGAGCTCATGGAGAACCAGTACCGCATCGGTCTCGTTCGTATGGAGCGCGCGATCAAAGAGCGCATGACGATGTCGCAAGAGATCGACACGCTCATGCCGCACGATCTCATCAACGCGAAGCCCGTCAGCGCCGTCGTCAAAGAGTACTTCGGCAGCTCGCAGCTCTCGCAGTTCATGGATCAGACGAATCCGCTCAGCGAAGTCACGCACAAGCGTCGTCTTTCGGCTCTTGGACCTGGAGGCCTCACGCGTGAGCGCGCCGGCTTCGAAGTCCGCGACGTTCACACGACCCACTACGGTCGTATCTGCCCGATTGAAACGCCTGAAGGTCCAAACATCGGACTCATCGCGTCGCTCTCAACGTTCGCTCGCGTGAACGAATATGGCTTCGTCGAAACCCCGTACCGCACCGTCACTGAAGGTCGCGCTACGATGGACATCACCTGGTATTCGGCCCTCGAAGAAGAAGGAAAGTACATCGCGCAAGCGTCCTCTCCTCTCGACGACAAGGGTCGTTTCACCGAAGCGCTCGTTCCCGCACGCCTCAATGGCGACTTCCACATGGTCACGAAGGACGTCATCACCTTGATGGACGTTGCTCCGAACCAGATGGTTTCGGTCGCTGCCAACCTGATTCCGTTCCTCGAGCACGACGACGCAAACCGCGCGCTCATGGGCGCCAACATGCAGCGTCAGGCCGTTCCACTCCTTCGATCGTTCGCGCCGCTCGTGGGCACGGGTATCGAAAACCGCATCGCCCGCGACTCGGGCGTCTGCATGATCGCGCGCCGTGACGGCATCGTCGAAAGTGTCGACGCTACGCGCATCGTCATCCGCTCGGAAGGCGACGGCAATGCGATTCCGGACATCTACTCGCTCAACAAGTTCCAGCGTTCGAACCAATCGACCTGCTTCAATCAGAAGCCGGTGGTTCGCGCAGGCGAGAAGGTGAAGATCGGCGACGTTCTCGCCGACGGTCCCTCGTGTGACATGGGTGAGCTCGCGCTCGGTCAGAACGTGCTCGTCGCGTTCATGCCGTGGCAGGGCTACAACTTCGAGGACTCGATCCTCGTCTCGGAGCGCATCGCCAAGGAAGACGTCTTCACCTCGATTCACATCGAGGAGTTCGAATGCGTCGCCCGCGATACGAAGCTCGGAAAAGAGGAGGTCACGCGTGACATCCCGAACGTCGGCGAAGAGGCCCTGAAGGACCTCGACGAGAGCGGCATCGTCCGCATCGGCGCCGAAGTGAAGCCTGGCGACATCCTCGTCGGTAAGATCACGCCGAAGGGCGAAACGCAGCTCTCTCCGGAAGAGAAGCTCCTTCGCGCCATCTTCGGCGAAAAGGCGCTCGACGTCCGTGACAGCTCGCTTCGCGTCCCACCAGGCGTTGCCGGCATCGTCATCAACGCGCGCGTCTTCTCGCGTCGCGGAACTGAAAAAGACGAGCGCTCCAAGGCGATCGAAGAGCACGAGATTGCGCGTCTCACGCGTATTCGCGACGAGGAAATCAAGATCCTCCGCGACTCGTTCTTCCGTCAAGTGAAGCGTCGCCTCACGGGCACGACGACGACGGGCAAGCTCGTCGACGACAAGGGCAAGGTCCTTCTCGCGAAGGGTGCCGAGCTCACGCTCGAGCTCCTCGACGAAGTGCCGCACAAATACTGGTCGGAGCTTCCGGTCGACGATAGCGAGGAGCTTGGCAACAAGCTTCGCGAGCTCGACGACATCATCGAAGTCCGCGAGCGTTACTTCAAGGACAAGATCGAGCGCCTCACCGCGGGCGACGAGCTTCAGCCTGGCGTCATCAAGATGGTCAAGGTCTACATCGCCATCAAGCGCAAGCTTCAGGTCGGCGACAAGATGGCCGGTCGTCACGGAAACAAGGGTGTCGTCTCCCGCATTCTGCCGGAAGAAGACATGCCGTACCTCCAAGACGGGCGTCCCGTGGACATCGTCCTGAACCCGCTCGGCGTTCCCTCCCGCATGAACGTTGGACAGATCCTCGAGGTTCACCTCGGCTGGTCTGCCCGCGCTCTCGGCTGGCAACTCCAGTACATGCTCGATCAGAAGTTCAATCCCACCGCGATTCGCGAACACATCCTTCGAATCTTCGAAGGCGATGAAGACGCGACCAAGTGGGTCACGAAGCTTCCCGACGAAGAAGTGAGGCGTCTCGCTTCGAAGTTCAAGAACGGCATTCACTTCGCGAGCCCCGTCTTCGACGGCGCTCCGGAGCGAAACATCAAAGACATGTTGGCGATCGCGGGTCTCCCCGAGAGCGGCCAAACGGTGCTCTTCGATGGTCGAACGGGTGACGCGTTCGAACAGAACGTGACGGTGGGCATCATGTACATGCTCAAGCTCCACCATCTCGTCGACGACAAGATCCATGCACGTTCGATCGGTCCGTACTCGCTCGTCACCCAGCAGCCGCTCGGTGGTAAGGCGCAGTTCGGTGGTCAGCGTCTCGGAGAGATGGAAGTGTGGGCCATGGAAGCGTACGGCACTGCGTACGCGCTCCAAGAGTTCCTCACGGTCAAGAGCGACGACGTCATGGGCCGCACGCGCATGTACGAAGCGATCGTCAAGGGCGACTACAACCTCGAGCCAGGACTCCCGGAGAGCTTCAACGTTCTTATCAAGGAGCTCCAGGCGCTCTGCCTCAACGTCGAGCTCATCGAGGCTCGTCCCCCGAGCGAGCAGGCTGCCGCCGAGTGATCGGGCCCATCGGCCAACAACGAGTAGCTAGCTCGGCGACCAAGATCGTCGCCGAGCCGGCCGCTCTCCAACTCTCCAGTTTTTCAGCTCCTGCGAGCTCCCTCTAAACAAAGACAGAGGAATCCATGCGCGATATTTTGCTCCCCTTTTTCGAGAAGCCCAAGGACCCGCTCTCCTTCAGTGCGATGCGTATTTCACTCGCGTCGCCTGACAAGATCAGCGACTGGTCGCACGGCGAAGTCAAAAAGCCAGAAACGATCAACTACCGAACCTTCAAGCCCGAGAAGGATGGCCTCTTCTGCGCCAAGATCTTCGGCCCAGTGAAGGACTACGAGTGCAACTGCGGCAAGTACAAGCGCATGAAGCACCGCGGCATCGTCTGCGAGAAGTGCGGCGTCGAAGTCATCCAGAGCAAGGTGCGCCGTGAACGTCTCGGCCACATCAAGCTCGCAACGCCCGTCGCGCACATCTGGTTCTTGAAGAGCCTCCCGTCGCGCATCGGCAACATCCTCGACATGACGCTGAAGGATCTCGAAAAGGTCCTCTACTGCGAAGCCTATGTCGTCACGGATCCGAAAGAGACTGGCCTTGCGAAGGGCGAGCTCCTCACGGAAGACCGCTACGGCCAGCTCCATGACGAGTTCGGTTTCGATGCCTTCAACGCCGGAATGGGCGGAGAAGCGGTCCTCGAGCTCCTTCGTCAAATCGACGTTCACGCCCTTTCGGAAGAGCTCCGTCAGGACATGCGCGCGACGAACAGCGAAGCGAAGCGCAAGAAGATCATCAAGCGCCTCAAGGTGACGGAAGCTCTCCGCGAGAGCGGCAATCGTCCCGAGTGGATGATGCTCACGGTCATCCCGGTTCTTCCGCCAGACCTTCGCCCCCTCGTTCCGCTCGACGGCGGCCGATTCGCGACGAGCGATCTCAACGATCTCTATCGCCGCGTCATCAACCGCAACAACCGTTTGAAGCGTCTTCTCGAGCTCAACGCTCCCGAGATCATCATCCGCAACGAGCGCCGCATGCTCCAAGAGGCAGTCGATGCTCTCTTCGACAACGGCCGTCGTTCGAAGATGATCACGGGTCCGAACAAGCGTCCGCTCAAATCCCTCAGCGACATGCTGAAGGGTAAGCAGGGCCGCTTCCGCCAGAACCTTCTCGGCAAGCGCGTCGACTACTCGGGCCGTTCGGTCATCGTCGTCGGCCCCACGCTCAAGCTGCACCAGTGCGGTCTGCCCAAGCAGATGGCGCTCGAGCTCTTCAAACCGTTCATCTACAACAAGCTCGAAGAGCGTGGTCACGTCACCACGATCAAGGCCGCAAAGAAGATGGTCGAAAAGGAGCGTCCCGAAGTTTGGGACATCCTCGAAGAGGTCATCAGCGAGCACCCGGTTCTCCTGAACCGCGCGCCGACGCTCCACCGCTTGGGCATCCAGGCGTTCGAGCCCGTCCTCATCGAAGGCAAAGCCATTCAGCTTCACCCCCTCGTCTGCGTTGCCTTCAACGCCGACTTCGACGGTGACCAGATGGCCGTCCACGTGCCGCTATCTGTCGAAGCACAGATGGAAGCGCGCGTGCTCATGATGAGCACGAACAACATCCTCTCGCCGGCGAACGGTCGCCCGATCATCAACCCCTCGCAGGACATCGTTCTCGGTCTCTATTATGTGACCCGAGAAAAGAAGTTCGCGAAGGGCTCGTATCGCGAAGGCTCCTTCACGATCGACAAGAAGGGCACGCCTGAAGGCTTCCCGCGCGGCGTTTACTCGTCGCCCGAAGAAGTCCGTATGGCCTTCGACTCGAACGAGATCACGATTCACACGGGCATTCGTGTTCGCGTGATCGACCCCGAGACCGGCAAGCGCCGCACCGTCAACACGACGGTCGGTCGTTGCCTCATCGCGGAGATTCTCCCCGAGGGACTCTCGTTCGACCTCGTCAACAAGGCACTCGACAAGAAGGCGCTCTCCGCCCTCATCGACGCCTGCTACCGCAAGCATCAGAACAAGGCGACCGTTCTCCTTGCCGACCGCCTCCGAAGCCTCGGCTTCGAGTGGTCGACCAAGGCCGGCGTCTCGATCTGCATGGATCACATGGTGATTCCGGATGCGAAGGCGGTTCTTCTCAAGGCCGCGCAAGACGAAGTGCAGCGCGTCGTCGACCAGTACCAAGAAGGTCTGATCACCGACGGCGAGCGCTACAACAAGATCGTCGACATCTGGGCCGGCGTTGCCGACAAGGTCACGCAGGAAATGATGCTCGTCATCGGCAAAGAAAAAGTCGTCGATCCGGAAACCGGCAAAGAGCTCATCGAGCCGAGCTTCAATCCGATCTTCATCATGGCTGACTCGGGCGCCCGCGGTTCGACCCAGCAGATTCGCCAGCTCGCCGCTATGCGCGGCCTCATGGCGAAGCCCTCCGGTGAAATCATCGAAACGCCGATCACCGCGAACTTCCGCGAAGGTCTCAGCGTTCTCCAGTACTTCACCTCGACGCACGGCGCCCGTAAGGGTCTCGCCGACACCGCGCTCAAGACCGCGAACTCCGGTTACCTCACGCGTCGTCTCGTCGACGTCGCGCAGGACGCCGTCATCACGGCCTTCGACTGCGGAACGCTCGACGGTATCCGCGTCATGCGTCTCGAAGACGCAGGCGAAGTCATCCAGCCCCTCAGCGACCGTATTCTCGGCCGCGTCACGCTGGACGACGTCATCGACCCCGTTACCGCCAACGTCCTCGTCGAAGCCAACACGGAGCTCGACGAAGCATTGGTTGCGACGATCGAAGACGCAGGCATCGAAGAGGTCGCCATCCGATCGGTGCTCACGTGCCAGATCAAGCGCGGCATCTGCGCCAAGTGCTACGGCCGCGATCTCGCGCGTGGACACAAGGTCAACATCGGCGAAGCCGTCGGTATCATCGCATCGCAGTCGATCGGTGAGCCGGGCACGCAGCTCACGATGCGTACGTTCCACATCGGTGGAGCGGCCGCCCGCGGCAAGATCGAGCAGAGCTCGATCGAGGCGCGCTCGGAAGGCTACGTCAACATCCGCGGAGCCAACCTCGCACGCAAGCAAGACGGAATGGTCACGGTCATGAATCGCCACGGCGAAATCGTGGTCGTCGACGAGACTGGTCGCGAGCGTGAACATCATCGCCTCGTTTACGGCGCGGTGCTCAAGGTTGCCGAGGGCGCGAAGGTCAAGGCCGGTCAACTCCTCGCGGAGTGGGACGGTTTCGCGATGCCGATCCTCACGGAAATCGCCGGTATCGTCGAATTCGGCGACATCGTCGAAGGCGTCACGATGGTGGAAAAGCTCGACGAGGTCACGGGCCTCTCGCGCAAGGTCATCATCGAATCGCGTTCGGGCGACCTTCGTCCGCGTATCTCGATCAAGGATCCGAAGACGGGCGAAGCTCTCAAGCTCCCGAACTCGACCCTCGAAGCTCGTTATCTCCTTCCGGTCGGCGCCAACATCGTCGTCCAGGACGGCGATACGGTCGACGGCGGCGAAGTCCTCTGCAAGATCCCGCGCGAATCTACGAAGACGCAGGACATCACGGGCGGTCTCCCGCGCGTTGCCGAGCTCTTCGAAGCACGCAAACCGAAGGACCACGCGATCATCTCCGAGATCGACGGCGAGGTTTCGTTCGGCAAGGACACGAAGGGCAAGCGAAAGGTCGTCATCACGCCGTTCGACAACGCAGGCCAACTCCAGACGGATCAAATCGTCGAGTACCTGATCGCCAAGGGCAAGCACATCCAGGTTCAACCGGGCGACCGCGTTCGCGCGGGAGAAGCCTTGATGGACGGTCCGACGAACCCGCACGACGTCTTGCGCGTCAAGGGTGAGAAGGAGCTCGCGGCGTACCTCGTCAACGAAATCCAGCAGGTTTACCGCCTGCAGGGCGTTGCCATCAACGACAAGCACATCGAAGTCATCGTTCGTCAGATGCTTCGCCGAGTTCGTATCAAGGAGGTGGGTGACACCAACTTCTTGGTCGACGAGCAAGTCGAGAAGCATGTGTTCGAGGCAGAGAATCATCGCATCATCGAAAAGGGCGGACGCCCGGCGATGGCCGAAGCTCTCCTCCTCGGCATCACGAAGGCATCGCTTTCGACCGAGTCCTTCATCAGCGCCTCTTCTTTCCAAGAGACGACGAAGGTCCTCACCGAAGCGGCGATCAGCGGCAAGACCGACTACCTCCGTGGCCTCAAAGAAAACGTCATCATGGGACGTCTCGTTCCCGCCGGCACGGGCGTGCCTGCGTACAAGACCCTCAAGGTGCTCGTCGACGGCGAGGAATACCGCGAAGTGCCGCGCCCCGTGGCGCCGCGTCCGAGCGAAGCACTGGTTGCAGTCGGCGAGTAATCCGCCGTAGCGACTCGCTCGAAAGAGCGGTCGAACAAGAGGAAAGGGTGTCTCGAAAGAGGCGCCCTTTTTTCGTTCGTGGGAGCGCGAAAGGTGAACCGTGGTTCCAGCGGCCGTCGACTCTCATGCGGGAGGTCGACGCATGACACGAGCTAGCGCTCACATCGAAGAGAAGTCACGAGACGACGCGGCACAACCGATCATGCGCTTCGTGCGCTCGCGCCACATCTGGCTCGTTGCGGCAATCGCCTGCAGCGTCAGCGCAGCGTGTGGAGGACGCCTTGCGATCGACGACGAAGCGACGGCGGGAGAAACGAAGCGCGACGCGAGCGTCGGCGCAGATCCCGATGACGGCGACGGGGATGCCGGACAACCCACCGCGAGCGAAGATAGCGCGCCTCCCGTCACTCGCAACGCGTTCACGGGTGCCCCCGTATTCCTCGGCGGATCCCCGGCGGGGCGCACTTCGATCGATGCTCACGGCAAGACGGGAAATGCGGGTCAAGACTGCGCTTCATGCCACAAGATCGGAGGAGACCCCAATGCGCGCGCGTACGTGTTCTCGGGCACTGTTAAACAAAATTATATCAGCAACGAAGTGCGCGTCGTCACGAGCACCGGCGATGAAATTTGCGGCATCGTGAAAACGGATTCCGTGGGCAATTTCTGGTGCATAGGGGACACGCCGGCGCCCGCCGATGCGAGGGCGGCCGTGCGTAATCAAAAGGGTGTGCGCGCGATGAACGGGCCGATCGTCAGCGGCAGCTGCAATTCGTCCAAGAGCTGTCATGGCGGCGCGCAAGGCCTGATCGAGGGACCCTGAGGCGCATCCCCGCGCAGGCGTCGCCGGCGAAGGTTGAAACGGAGATCCTGGATCAGTGGATCAAAGGACGGTCCAGCACGCGGATAGTGGCGATGAAAGCCTGAATGTTTCGATGAAAACAGCTCTCTACGAAAGTGGGAGAGCAAGCACGCGGCTTGCAGGTGGTCGAGCACAGATGCGTCGTTCTTCCATCGTCTCGGCGCTGCTCTCGAGCGGCTTGCTCTTCCTCGGAGCATGCGCTGGCGAGACCGCAACTGACGAAAGCGCCGACGAGGTCGTCGGTGGGCGCGCCGAAGATGGCTTTCCCGCCGTCGGCTATCTCGCGACGGATGAAAAAGGCGCGCTCGCAGGCCCAGAGTGCGGCGCGACGCTTCTCGCTCCCGATCTCGCGGTGACGGCGGCGCACTGCATCTTGGATGGCGTCGGCTATGGCTTCGGGTACGGCAAGAAGGGCGAGCACGCGATCATCGCCGCGCGCGCCGTTTACGTTTCACCGTCCTACGACGGCGAATGGGTGGGCCCTCACGACGAGTGGAACGACGTCGCCATCTTGCGGCTCGCGAAGCGCGTACCCAAAGCGAAGATCATCGCGATCGGTACGGGGTCCAAGGGCAACGCCACTTTCGTCGGCTATGGACGCGTTACGGAAGGCACAGCCGACATCACTGATGGATTCACCGGCGAGCGCAAGAGCGCCGATTTTCGCGTCACGAAGACGCTGAGCACCGAGCTCTACGCTACCGGCGTCGATGGCGGAAACTGTTGGGGCGACAGCGGTGGAGCGCTCATTCAGGACGAGAAGCTCGTCGGCGTTCTTTCGCGATTCGACGTGAAGAATGAAGAAGAAGACATTCTCTGCAAAAAAGGCAATCGCATGATCTACACGCGCCTCTCGGGCGTTGCGGAGTTCATCGAGAAGGCGAAGGCCTGCAAGGTCGATGTCGTCGGGGATCTCCCCGTGGAATGCGGCGGCGAGAGCCCTTAACGCCCTCGTTTGCGCAGTCTAAGACAGCTTGAGGTTCCGGGGCTTGCCAACGGAACATAAACTGTGGTTGGGAGTTACGCATGTATAGTGCAATCAAGAGTGAACGACGCGCGACGAAGACGGGCGCCCTCGCACTCGCCATTTTCGTAGGCGCGTTCGCATGCGGACACACGCACGAAGCGACGGGAACGCCTTCGACGATCACCGAGACTACCTCCACGAACGGCCAAGAGCCCACGGTGGACAAGCCCGAGGCGACCGTGCCCGTCGCTAACGCCGAAAAGGTCGTCGCCGGCTTCCGTTCGAGCTTCAAGCGTTGCTACCAAGAAGGTCTCGCGGCCAATTCCGATTTGGCCGGCAAGGTGAAGATCGTCGTGAAGATTGCGCCCGATGGCGGCATCACATCCGTCGAAAACGAGGCCACGGCGGACCTTCCTCCCAGTGTCGTCGGCTGCCTGCGCGACGTCGTGCGCACGGGTCACTTCGATGCTCCCGGCGGCAAGGGATCGACGATCAACATTCCCGTCACGTTCGTCAAACGATCGTAAGCGATGGCGATCGCGTCTAGCCCGTCGCGTGAACAATCGCACACGTCTTCGGTTTCGCGAGCCTGGTGCCGAACGCTTTCAAGG
>JAHFDV010000121.1 GCA_023248815.1 Myxococcales bacterium | reverse complement strand
GGCCTTGCCCGGAATTTTCGGTGGGCTGCCGGCTTCGCCGTAGGCCTTGTCATACGGAATCGTGAGCGTGCGCTTGCCGCCCACTTTCATTCCCGGAACACCTTCGTCCCAGCCTTTGATGACGTTGCCTTTGCCGATGGTGAATTCGAAAGGCTCGTTGCGATCGCGTGAGCTGTCGAACTTGGTGCCGTTGAGAAGCGTGCCCGTGTAGTGGACCTTCACCGTGTCGCCGTCCTTGGCTTCTTTGCCTTTGCCGACGACATCATCGGTCCACTCGAGCTTGGTGGGTCCCGCCGGGACCGGCTTTCCCTCGGACGGTTTGAACGTCTGCGCCGTAGGTTCATCGACCTTCGAGCAGCCAAACGAGCACGCAAAAACGAGGAAGAGCGCCGGGGCGAGAGAGAACCGCATGCGCCGTCTATACCGCTTCGGGAGGACGAGGTCACGAGCTCCCGTATTTGGCAGCTTTTCGCGGGCAGAGCAGACTCACTCAGGGAGGCGCAACGGTCTCTCTCATGGCGGAGGTAACTTTGCGCCGAGACGACCTCCCGCAAGCCGAACGAGGATGTCGATCGTCGCCTTGTCGACGGGTAGCTTCACTTTCACTTTCGACCCTTCGCTCTTGCAGTCGAATCCGCCGAGCACGCCACCGATGACGAAACGAGTGCCCATCGAGTCGAGACGACGGATGAGCTGCCGGATCTCTTCGGCAGCGGCTTCGGCTTTCTCGGGATCGGCGGCGTCGGCCTCCCCAATGAGATCGACTCCGTAGTCTGCGCGGGGAACTCCCCAGACGCGCGCTTCCGTCAGTCCCGCAGGGAGCTGCGGCACGTGTTTCTTCGGATCTTTCAGAACGAGGTGAAACACCTCTTTGGGAATCACGTGCGCGGGCACCTTCGTCTTCGAGAGCATGCGCGCTGCCGTGCCGGCAAAGTCTGGCGGAACGACGGCCACGAGGTGCGATTGCGGCCGCAAGAAGACGCGCTGCGAGCGGTCGGCCGTTCCGATGGCCGCCTTCATTCCTTTGACCCCTGCGTCGAAGGGGCCACCGTGCGCATATTGCGTCGTCACTGTGTCGATCGCCTTGTCGATCACGGCATCGCTCGCGGAGTAGCGCACGAGAATGACGTCGCGGTCGGTGTTGCGAAGCGAAGGACCGATGATCGAGAGCCAGTCCGTGTCTTTGATCGGATCGACGTTGGTGCCGTTGAAGAAGCTGTCCCATTGCGGAATCGCCGAGAGAATGGGGCCGAGCGTCGCGCCCGTCGGATGCTTGCGGATCTCCTCCATGTTGACGAGGAGCTGCACGTTGACGGGCCCCGCTTGAACGTCACTGGCGGCACCGAGAAGGCCTTTCGCGCCGTTGCCTGCGCCCGCATCGCCGAGCGCGAGCACTCCGCCATCGCCATCGTCGCCGGCGTCGGAGGCCCCCAGTTTGATCCCCGCTTCGACGACGCTCGCATCGCGAATCGGCTTGGCCGCATCGACGAGCATTCCCGCATCGGTATCTGCGTCGGTCGCCGCGTCGAGCCCGGCGTCGTTTCCTGGCCCTTTTTGCGCGGCGCCATTCGTCGGATCGGCGTTCGGATTCGTCGGTTGGGCAGGCTCGTCCGCCTTGAGAGGCTCCTCCAGCAGATCGATCGGAATCGAGATTTCGCCTTCGACATCGACGAGGTCGAGACTGGCCTCCGGGAGGAGCGAAAACGGCGCGACCGCGTAGTGGATCGCAAACGAGACGATGTATGTGAGGATGGAAATACGCGCGATGCGCTTGCGATCCCAGAAGCGCGCAGGCCCACTCGTGCTCGCTCCTTCGCCTGCGTCGGTCGCATGAGGGGCGGTCGGCGCCGAGGAAGCGGCGCCATCACGGACCGAAGTCGGTCCCCTTGCGGAGACGGGGGCCGCGCTCGAAGTCGCGGCCTTCGCGTTCGCCGCCGCTTGCCGCGCACGCAACGCAGCCTTGCGCCGTGAGAATCGCCGCCGCCTTTT
Organism: Myxococcales bacterium; assembly: GCA_023248815.1. Taxonomy (GTDB): domain Bacteria; phylum Myxococcota_A; class Polyangia; order Polyangiales; family Polyangiaceae; genus JAHFDV01. Next base: position 10,947 of record JAHFDV010000121.1, on the reverse strand, counting down.
CCCTTTGCCGAACCCATCCCCGAAAGGTGTCGATTCAGCCACAAATCTCCCGAGAAACGGCCACGCCGAAGAGCTCCGAAGGAGCCGAGTCGCTTGATTTGTCTGACGAATTCATAAGGGAGGGCCTGGCACGAAAGGCGCTAAGGGGAAGGTCGTGAGGAGTGTAGCAAATGCCTGCTTTGTTCCATAAGAGCTTATCGGAGACGCGCAGCGGTCGCTCGAACGCCGGAGAACTGGCCCAACCTGCGGAAGTAGCGCTAAAACGTCGCGAAATGCGCCGTGTGTCGTGGGTCTTCTTTCTCGGGCTCCTTGCCTGCACCGACAAGCTGTCGGGTTGCGGCGGCGAGGGCGAGAAAAATTCGGCGGATGACGCCGCCCTTCCCGCGCCGAGCGTGACGGTGCCGATCGTCGGTGCCGATGCGGGGCCTCCCACCAAATTGATCGATGGCGGCGTCTCGAAGAGCGAAGGACCCTTCGCCTACCCGCTCAACATGTTCGTGCCGATCGTCAGCGAGATGGAGCGCATCAGCGAGACGCGCAAAGACGTGAAGCTTCTCGGCTACCTCCGTCGCGGAGGACGCGCTCCCGTGATTCCGATTCCCCACGCCAATCCCGCCTGCGTCGAAGGCTGGTTCGAGCTCGTGAGCGGTGGCTTCGTGTGTGGTCGCTCGATCACGCTCGATGGAAATCATCCCGTCATTCGTCTCGGCCCACGTTCGCCGAGCATGACCGCCGCCCTCCCCTACGACTACGGCTACAACCTCACGAACGGCACGCCGATTTATCGCCACGTACCGAAGCGCTCGGAGCGCGTGAAGTTCGAGCCGTGGCTCATCGGCAAACCGAAGCGCACGACGGCGACCGAAGACGAGCTCGACGCCGGTGCAGGCGTGAGCGAGATGGCGCCCGAGGAAGACTCGGGAGTGCCTTGGTATCTTCGCAGCTACGACGGTGGAAAGCCGCAAGTCACGCTCGACGATCTCCGCGGCGAAGATTCGAACATCACGCGCCGCATGGTGCGCGGGTTCTATCTCTCGCTCGACAAAGAAGAAGAGCATCGGAAAATGAAGTGGTGGAAGACGACGAATGGCAGCTTCGTGCCGTTCGATCGCCTCGTCACCGTGAAGAATCCGCCTACGGAATTTCATGGCGTGTGGCTCGAGGGGGCCACACCTCCAGACGTGCCGACCGTTCCCGGAAATCCGCCGAACTCGAACGACGCCGGCGTGATGATGGCGAGCGCGCTCACGAACGTGCTGCCGCCCATGTATCGCATGCCGACGCACCTCCCGATCGGGTTCGCGCTCTGGAACGCAAAACGGTACGACCTCGATCCCACGACGAAGAAGCTCGTGAAGGGTGAGCCTATTCCGCGCTGGACGGCGCTGCAGCTGACCGGCAAGCAGATGTCGCAAGGCGGAATGATTTTTCAAGAGACCGAAGACGGCTTCTGGTTCCGCATGGTCGACGGACGTGTGACGCGCACGGGCCCCCCGCCCGTCGGCCTTAAAGCCGGCGAAAAGTGGGTCGACGTGAACGTGAAGCAGCAGACGCTCGTCGCGTTCGAAGGAGATCGCCCCGTTTACGCAACGGCCGTCTCGACCGGCAAAAAAGACGAAGAGAACGAAGAGAAGAACCACGAGACGAAGCCCGGCACGTTCCGCGTCTGGCAAAAGCACATCGCCGCAACGATGGACGGAGATGTCGCGAGCGACGGCCCATACTCGATCGAAGACGTCCCATGGATCATGTACTTCGATCACAGCGTCGCGCTCCACGCCGCGTTCTGGCACACCGACTTTGGCCACATGCGAAGCCACGGCTGCGTGAACATGGCCCCACTCGACGCCCGCACCATGTTCGCCTGGACCGATCCCCAACTGCCCGAGGGGTGGCACGGCGTCGATGCGACGAATGAGAATCCGGGAACACGGATTGTCGTTCACGAGTAACGGGCCACCGCGAGAGAGCACCGACGTCGTACTGTGGCGAAGCCACCAGGAACAAAGGACCGCGCGAACGCAGCTCTGCCCATCGCCGCGCGACCGTCGTCGGCCCTCGACCCTTTGAGGCCGATGCGGTCGTCGCAGGTTTGCTCGCTGGCGAGCGCGGTCACCGTCGATGCGACGAATGAGAATCCGGGAACACGGATTGTCGTTCACGAGTAGCGAGTTGGCGCGGTGTGCTCGCCGCCGAGTGTGGCGACCTCGAAGTGAACAACTCGCAAAAGTCACTCCTTTTCTGCAGGCCCGCGAGGTGCGCCAAACGTTGACGTAGGGCGCGGATGGAGCAAAGAAAGGGGCCGATGGATCAACTTTCGGCTCATTTGGATCGCGGCTGGGACCTCGCGCAACGTGGCGATGCGCTCGGTGCCGAGTCGTGTGCGCGGCGCGCGCTCGAGATCGACGCCGATTCTCCCGAGGTGCACAACCTTCTCGGTTTCTCGGCAGCAATGAATGGCGAGCTCGAAGATGCGATCGAGCACTACAAGCACGCGATCGCGCTCGACGAGTCCTACTTCGAGGCGATGCTCAATGCGGCAGAGATCTTGATCTCGCCGATGGGCGAATACCAGGAAGCGCTGACGATGATCGGGGATGCGCTCGACTACGCGGAGACCGACGAAGAGACGACCGACTGCCTCCTCTTCCAGATCGATGCGCTCGTGGGCCTCAACAAGAAAGACGAAGCGAAGAAGCTTCTCGAGCGGCTGCCGAAGGGTCCGTTCGCGAATCCGAACTATCCGTTTTTGATCGGACGCTCGCACTACGAGCTCGAGAACTTCACGGAAGCTTGGGAGCACATCGAGGAGGCCGTGAAACGCGATCCCGAGTCGGCCGATGCGCTCTACTACAAGGGCTTGCTCCTGGATGATCGTGGTGACCGCCGTGGCGCCACCGATTGCTTCTTGCGATCGCGCATGATCGACGCAGTGCGCCCGCCGCCCCCGTGGTCGCCGAAACCGGAAGACTTCGCGGCGATCGTGAAAACCGTTCTCGCAAAGCTCGAACCCACGCTCGCAACGATGGTCTCCGAGGCCGAAGTGTTCGTCGTCGACCTTCCCGGCGCAGAGCTCGTCGTCGACGGTGTCGATCCACGGTCGATCGTGATTCTGGACCGCGCCCCTACCGAACCCGACGGCGTCGATCGCCTCCGCATCTTCGTTTACCAGCGCAGCATCGAGCTCGCGGCGGGCGGTCGTGAGCGGATGGAGGCCGAGCTCATGTCGGCATTCGAGCGCGAGATCGCGAATGTGTTCGCCGATCGTCAGCCCACGGCACCTCAGGAAAAAGAGCGCCTCCTGAACTGATTGCGACTCGCAGCCCCCAAGTGGGTTGACCGCCTCGGCACGTCTTGCTATTGAAAATGAAAACCACTTTCATTTTCAATAATGCATCCACTCCTTCCTAACTTTCCATCTGTCCCCCCCCTCGAGGAGCTCACGGTCCGGTGAGGACCGAGACCGCCGCCATGCTCTGTCTCGCGGGTTTGACGAGCGCACGCAACGCGCGCGCGCAGGTGCAGGTGAAGGCGCGTGACCCAGACACGGTCGTCGTCACGGGGACGCGCACGCCCGAGCAGTCGCAGCGGTCGACCATCAAAACCGACGTCGTCACGCGCGACGAGGCCGAACGACGCGGTGCGACCAACGTCGCCGAAGCGCTGCAGTCGCAGCCCGGCGTGCAGGTGAATCCGGGTGCGTATGGATATCTCGGTGGGCCGAGTGCCATTCAGATCCAAGGTTTCGATCTCCAGCGCGTGCTCATCCTCGAAGATGGCGAGCCCGTCGTCGGTGATGTCGGCGGCGCAATCGATCTCTCGTCGCTGCCCATCGGCGACATTCGTCGCATCGAGATCGTCACGGGTCCCACGAGTGCGCTCTACGGCTCCAGTGCGATCGGCGGCGTCGTCAACATCCTCACCTCACCTCCGATCAAAGAGGGCGCAAGCGGTCGCGCGCGTGTCGAGGGACGCAATCGCTTCGGCCTTCTCGCGCAGGGAAATGGCTCGTATCGCAGAGGCGACACGTGGGCCGGAGTCGACGTCAACTTCATGCGGCAAGACGGTGTCGGTCGCCTGGCGAAGCTGCCCGACTTGCAGGTACCCGACACGTCGCGATCGATGGTCGGAGTTCGCGCAGGCACGAGTCTAAGCGACAAGATCGACGTCCGCGTCCGCGCTCGATGGTTTCGCGATCGCTCGGATGGGCTCACCTCCAAGGTCGCGCCGGGCGTCGGCAACTACATCATCGATACGCCCACCGAAACGAATCGCTTCACGCTTCACTTCATCGAATCGATCGACCTCGGAAAGGGCTCGAGTCTTCGCTTCACGCTCGGAAGACAATGGAGCGACAGCACGACCGCAACCACTCAACGCGACTCAGCCGTCGGAGAGAAGCGCGACCGCGAGCACCGCATGCAGAGCTTCGAGACCGTCGGGACGATCGCCAATGGCAAACGAACCTGGGTCGCTGGCGTCCGCGCACAGGTCGAAGACTTTTCGCAGAGCCTCGAGAAGACCGAGAGCACGTCGACGGGGCTCGCTTCCTCGCAGATCGAGGAAGTGGTGCCGCGACGATTCGGAAGCGTTGCGCCTTACGCGCAGCTGCAGTGGAAGTTCGGCGACAAACTCACGGTTCTCCCAGGCCTACGCGGTGAGTTTTACTCGCTTTATGGCGCCGCGGCGACACCACGCCTGGCCGCGGCGGTTCGGCCCACGAAGAAATGGAACATCCGTGCGTCATTCGGTCGCGGATTCAGAGCTCCGAGCGCCAAAGAGCTCGGCTACACGTTCGACCACTCGATCTACGGCTATCGCATCCTCGGCGCGGACAACCTTCGTCCCGAGACGTCGTGGGGGGCCAACGCGGACGTCACGTTCCAGGCATCTTCCAAGGTTCGCCTTCGCGCCGGCACCTTCATGAATTGGGTGCACGATCTCATCGACATCGACATCGCCAATGGAACGAGCGAGGGCACCGTCGCCGACTATCGCTACAGGAACTTCGGTCGCGCGCGCACCTTCGGAGCTCAAGCGGACATCACCGCGGACTTCCACAAGAACCTCCACGGCGAGCTCGCCTATGACTACCTCTGGACGCGTGACGACGTCGGCGATCAACCGCTGAGCGGGCGTCCGCCGCACACCATCACCGCATCTCTTCGCGCGACGCCGATCGACAAGTTCGAAGCGTATGCGCGCTTCCGGCTCGTCGCCGACGCGTACGTCACCACCGACACGCGCACGCCGGGCTATTCCACGCTCGATTTGCGTGTTGGCCGCGAGCTCTGGAAGAAGTCTCAAGCCTACGGCGGCATCACGAATCTCTTCGACGTGCACCAAACGCAGGGACGCGTGGGTGATCTGCGGCCGCCGCTCGGGCGCATTTTCTATGTCGGAATTCGATCCGAGTTTCCTTGGGAGGAAGACGAATGAAGAAGAACGCTCGCTCGGGACGGCCTCGCTTGGCCGCCACCATTTTCGCGGCAGCAACCTTCGCCGTGCTCGGTGCCGCCGCGTGCAGCGACACGGCGGGAGAAGGCGCACGCACGACCGTGACATCCACCGATGGCGGCACCGATGCACTGACTTCGTTCTCTCTCGGTACGGAGTTTCGTGTGAACGTTCCGGACGACGGACGCGTCTACGTGAAGCTCTCGCCACTCGGGATGGCGACGGTGGAGAGCGCGCCCGAAACGTCGAGCGCGTGGGACCTCGCGTTCGAAGGATTCGATATCGCTACGAACGGCGGCGTTTCTGGTGCGGGCAAAGGTGGATCGTTCGGCCCCGTCGATCTCGTGGCGTTCGTCGCCGACACCGCGCCCGTAATTCCATTCATTTCCGCGGACCGCGCAGGCGGTGCATTCGTCGATTGGTACATGTACGAGGGAGCGCCCACGCACGCCCTTTGGAGTCGGTATCACGTGTTCGGAGTGAAAGATGGCGAGCGCATCTTCAAGGTGCAGGTCCTCACGTACTACGGCCAGCGCGACGGCGCGACGATCTCCGGGCTGTACAACATTCGTTACGCCGAGGTCCTACCGGATGGCTCGAGTGGCACGACGACCGAGCTCACCAATCTCGACGGCACGGCAGGTGGCGCGGCGGCGCCTCCGAGCTCGCCGAGCGAATGTTTGGACCTCGTCACGGGCGCGCGAACGATGCTCACCGAGATCGAAGCGCGCGCATCTAGCGCCTGGCACCTCTGCTTTCGTCGCCAATCCATCAGCGTGAACGGCGAGAAGGGCGGACCGCGCGGCATCACGGCCGTGGACCTCGAAGAAGACAAGATGACCGGCGAGAACATCGACGCCGTAAAGGCGCTCACCGCAGCCTCACAGAAGTCCAAGTTCGATTCCGCCAATTACGCATCGTTCGCTGGAAGAACGTTTCGCGGAGATCGCGTGATCAGCGGATTGGATCAGTGGGTCGATCGCACGAAGACGCCCTTCCTTCCAGTCGACTCCGCGTGGGTCGTCGTCGACCAAGCGGGCACTCAAAAATATTTGCTCGGATTCGCTCCCTTCGAAAATCCCACGACACGGTCTCCCGGCACCGTCGTGATGTACGTCAAGCCGGTCAAAGGATAGTCCCATGAGAATCGTAGCTTCTGTTTCTGCACTCGCTCTCTCCGTGGCCCTCGCGGCGGCTTGTAGTGATTCCAACGACGACACTCCCAGCTCGGCTGGAGACACGGGTCTTGGCGCAGACTCCGGCGAGCAAGCGCTAGATAGCGGAGAGACTCCCGAGACGGCGACGCCCGTCGATAGCGGCCCCGTGAGCTGCACGGGAGTCGAGGCGGCGCTCGTGAACCGCCAAAACAGCGTCTCTACGGGTGCGGTTTACGTCACCTCCGATGTCGATGGCGTGAAAACCATCTATGTCGACGCAACGGCAGGCGGCCAGCAAGCGGCGCCGACGACTCCGCGCGTCTACGTCAAACTCGATACCGGGACTCGCGATGACATCACCGACGTCGCGGCAGTCACCGACACGTCTTGGGATCTTTCGTTGAAGCGCGCGGTGCTCTACACGAACGGCGGACACGGCGGATCCGGACAAGGCGGCGCTCTCTTTCTCGCGGGTGTGGAGTTCGACGGCGTCACCGCGGCCAATGCGACCGGCAAGACGTTTCCCGTCGAGGTGTTCTACGACGCGCAGTGCACGCCGAACGTCGATCAGATCGGATCCATCGCGACGACCTTTGCCGATTGGTACGACTACAGCAACACGCTCCTGACACCAAAATCAGGCACGTGGCTCGTCAAAGGCGGAACGGGCAAGCTCTACAAGCTCGCGATCCTCAACTACTACGGCGCGGCGGACGGCGGGACGAGCGGTTCTTCGGCGCAGTACACGCTGAAGTTCAAAGCTCTCTGAGCGAGCGCAACAGGGGCCATCCATGCGCGCAGCTCTTTCCACTTTCTCGGCCATTGCCGTCATGTTCTTCGCGGTGACGTCGCGCGCGGAGACCTGCGTTCGCCCCACCGATGCCGCGGGCTACGGCGGCTTCAAATACGACACCGCGCCCACCCAGACGTTCGACACGCCGCATGTACGTGTATTTTACACGGTAACGGGTCCGCATGCGGTACGCCCGGCGACGACCCGCGCAGACAACGTTCCGGATGATGTCGCGCTCGTGGGCCAAACGACCGAAGATGCACTCGTTCGTTACGCGCAGATGGGTTATCGCGCGCCGCTCTCCGATGCCGATGCGACCTGTGGCTCGAACGGAGGTGATGGACGCCTCGATGTGTACCTCGTGCACTTCCCTGCCGCGGACGGTTCGACGATGGCAGAGCGTTGCGCAAAGCAAGGAAACGTCTTCACCTGCTCGGCTTTCATTCTCGCAGAAGCGAATCTCGCGGCGCACTACGCGAGCGCCGAGATCGGAGCGCGAACGGTGCTCCCACACGAAGCATTTCACGCGGTTCAAGATGCCTATGACGCAGAGATGGATCGCTACTTCGCGGAAGGTACGGCGCAATGGGCTGCGAAGGCACTCGATCCCACGCTGAAGGATCTCGAGAAGAACCTTCCCGCATTCTTCAAAGGCAGTGGGCGCGCGATCGACTCGCCAATCGGGGATGTCACCGGGAGCTACCTCTATGGCGCAGCGATTTGGCCTCTATTTCTCGGCCAGCACTACGACGCCAACTTGATTCGTGAGTCGTTCGAGAGAGAAGCGACGAGCGGTCCGCCTTCGCTCGGGGCGGTGGGCTCGGCTCTCGAAGGCCGCGGAACGAGCTTGAAGGATGCGTGGTCGACGTTCTGGAGTTGGAATGCTGCAACGGGCAAACGCGCCGACGTGAGCGGGTACCCCGATGCGGCGAGCTATCCCCTCTTGGCTGTCACAGAGCTCACCGACACGGTGACGACCCTCACCTCGGGCTCGATGAGCCACGTCTATCACGTGGCACCATCCGTTCGCTCCGTTGCCGCGTTCGCGTCGACCGACGACGTTCACTCCGGCGTCGTATTGCCCATCGAGAATGGACACGTTGTCCTCGCGCGAGCGATGCCCCTCCCCGCGACGATCGAAACGGAGGCGCTCGTCATCGTGACGAGCGTGTCGAAAACACTCGCCGACTCGCCCTACACGTTGAACGTGACGGAGGCGAAGGCGCCCGTCCCGGATCCTCCTGCCTTCGCACCGGCGGACACCACGCCGAATGAAGACGAAGGGTGCGCGATCGGCGTGCCGCGAGGCTTTGCGGGTGGCGCCGAGCGGCTCGTTCTCTTTTCGGCTTTCACGCTCGCGCTCGTTCTTCGGCGCGCCTCACGACACAAGCGATCGCTCGCTCACCTCTTTCGATCATCGGTGAATCGTTCGTCTCGAAAGGACCTCTCATGACGTTTCTATCGCTTCGACTTTCAGCGCGTTTCGTAGCTTCGATCGGACTCGTCGCGCTCACGACTACCCTCTTCGCCTGCAAAGAGAACGCGTCGGGAACGTCGGCAACGGAGGTCCATGACGCGAGCCCCCTCGTCCAAAGACCTCGCATCGTCTCCGTCGGGAGTGGCGTCACCGAGAGCATCTACGCGCTCGGCGCCGGCGAAGACGTCGTGGGAGTCGACACCTCGAGTTTGTTCCCCGAGGTCGCTACCAAGCTTCCGCAGGTCGGCTATCAGCGCGCAATCTCGGCCGAAGGCGTTCTCGCGTTGAAACCGACGCTCGTCCTCGCGTCCAACGAGGCCGGGCCAGATACGGTCCTCGCGCAGATTCGAAGTGCAGGTGCACGCGTCGAGGTCGTCAAGGCCGAGCCCACGCTCGAAGGAGCCCACGAGCGACTCGCGGCGATCGGCGCTCTTCTCGGTCGCGACGCGAAGCCTGCGATCGAAAAGCTCGACAGTGAGCTCGCGGCAGCAGCGGCCGTGATCGCGAAGACTGCGACGCGGCCTCGCGTACTCGTCATTTACTCACGCGGCCCGGGAACCCTGCATGTGTTCGGAGCAAAAACGGGGGCAGATACGATGATCAAGCTTGCGGGGGGAGAGAACGCCATCTCCCTCTTCGAAGGTTCGAAGCCGCTCACCTCCGAGTCGGTGGTCGGTGCGGCCCCAGACGTCATCGTCATCCCTTCGCGCGGTCTCGATTCACTCGGCGGTGTGGACGGGCTCTTGAAGGTGCCCGGCGTCGCGCAAACGAAAGCCGGCAAGGAGAAGCGCATCGTTCCCTTCGACGATCTCCTTCTTCTCGCAATGGGCCCGCGCACGGGAAAAGCTGCACTCGAACTCGCCGAAAAACTTCACCCCGAAGTCGCTCCGGCAGCTAAGACCAAAGAATGACCGCGACGTCCCGCTTGCGCACGCACAGGGCGGTGCTGCTCGCGCTAGCAGGGCTGCTCGTCGTTCTGATCGTGGCATCTCTCGCCGTGGGAAGCATGCCGATTTCACTCGCTGAAATGCGCACGATCTTCCTCGACGCGCTCCACGTATCGGGTCTTCCACCCGTCGCAGATAGTCAGCGCGCGATTCTCCTCACGATCCGTTTTCCTCGCGTCGTCCTCGCGGTGCTCGTGGGCGCAGCTCTGGGAATCTCCGGCGCGACGATGCAGGGCGTGTTTCGAAATCCACTGGTCGATCCAGGCCTTCTGGGAGTCTCTTCGGGAGCGGCACTCTTCGCTGTCCTCGCGATCGTTCTCGGACAGAAGATCGTCGGAGGGCTGCCCCCCTCTTTGGCTCCTTACATCGTCTCGCTCGCGGCGTTCGTCGGCGGGCAGGTGGCGATGATGATGGTGATGCTCGTTGCGAGGACGCGAGGACGCACGACCGTAGCTGCGCTGCTCCTTGCGGGTATCGCGATCAACGAGATCGCAAGCGCGCCGACGGGAATCCTCACCTACGTCGCCGACGACGTTCAGCTTCGGACGATCACTTTTTGGAGCCGTGGAAGTCTCGGCGGTGCGACGTGGGAATCGACGCTCGCCGCACTGCCGTTCATTGCAATTCCACTCATCGCACTCCCCTTTCTCGCGCGCTCACTGAATGTCCTGGTTCTCGGAGAAGCGGAAGCGAGCCATCTCGGGATCTCACCCGAAAAGACGAAACGGCTCGCGCTCTTCTTCGTCGCACTCGCGGCCGGTACTTCGGTCGCGGTGTCCGGCATCATCGGATTCATCGGCCTCGTCGTGCCGCACGTCATTCGCTTCGTGGCGGGTCCCGATCACCGCGTGGTGCTCCCCGGCTCGGCGCTTCTCGGAGCGAGCCTCTTGCTGGCCGCGGATCTCGGGGCGCGCACGATTCTTCCCCATCGCGAATTGCCCGTCGGCCTCTTGACGATCTGCATCGGCGCTCCGGTGTTTCTCTCGCTGCTCGTGCGCGAAAGGAACAAGCTCGTATGATCGAGGCGAAGAGCGTCACCTATTCCGTAGGTGCGAAATCACTCGTCGCGGATCTCTCGATCGAGATCAAGATCGGCGAGGTCCTCGCCATCGTCGG
>JAHFDV010000475.1 GCA_023248815.1 Myxococcales bacterium | reverse complement strand
CCCCCAACACTGGGCGCTACCGTCGCGCTTCAAAAGGCATCCCCCAGCAAACTCGCCGATTCCGCTGCGCACGCTCGCGGCTTTGACGTCCGATGCGATGACGCTGGCGACATCGCCTACTTGGCTCAGACACGCGAGGCGACCATCGGCGAGGATTGCGCAGCGTGAGTCCGCGATGGGCTCACGAACTTTTCCGAGCTTGGAGAAAGCTTTCGCGATGGTGTCACTCACGCGTGGCTTCTTCCCCTCCGGCGGAAAAGGAACGCAGGGGACGAGTCCGTCGCGATCGACGAGGCATGCCGTATGCGGATCCGGAAGAAAGACACGCTTGCTGCCGGTACGTTGAAACACGTTCGTCGCGGGGCCCTCCTCGTCCGCTGATGCACAGCGCATCGCGCCTTTCGAGTCGACGCCGCATGCGAGATGCGCACGCGAAGCGACATCGACCACGTTTTTCCAAATCGTTCGGTGGGAGAGATCGTGCGTTGCCAACCCCTCGCGATTGACAGGGCCCGTGAGGACGTCCGCACAGGCAATCGCGCCGGAAGAATAGCGAACGCAGAGGCCTTCGACGCTCGCGCTGAGCTTCTCGGGAAGGCACGGTCCTTCGCAGGCGATCTCGCCGGCGCGCAGGATCACATTGAGCGCCGTCGAGAGCAACGCGACGGGGCGTTCAGGGGGCGGCGGCTTCACCTCCGCCGGCGGAGTATTCCGGACCCGCGGAGCCGAGCTTCCACATCCGAGGTTCGATCCCCAAATGGAAAGAAGCGGAAGAAGACTGCCAAGGGCGCTGAGGCGGATGCGCATCGACGAGTCCATTGATACGTCAAGGGAGGCTCAAAATGAACTCACGTGAGACCGAGATGGCATCGGCCCAATTTTCGTCGCGCGTTCTTCCCGACTTCTTGCGCGGACTGAGATCGTGATCGCCGTCTTCGAGCCATCGCGTATCTAGGGACAGGCCGTAGCCTTCGACCTCTTCACGTGACCCCAAAGGATCGCGTGTACCTTGCACGATGAGCGTGGGAATCGTCAGCTTGCGCAGGTGGTCTACGCGCAGATCATCTGGTTTCTTCGGAGGATGAAACGGATAGCTCAAGCACAAGAGGCCGCGCACGCTCGACTCTTCCGCGAGCATGCTCGCGACGCGTCCCCCCATCGATTTACCGCCGACGACGACGCGCGCAGCCCCGCCCTCTTGCGCGATGATTTCGCGATAACTGGAAAGGAGGATGGGCATGCGATCAGGGCCGCGCTTCTTCCCTTCGCGCCTCCCGGCCATGTACGGGAACTCGAAACGCACGACGCGAATGTCGTCGCTGGCGATGCCCGCCGCAAACACCTCCATGAATTCACTATCCATGGGCGCGCCTGCGCCGTGAGCGAGAATGAGCTTTCGTTCGGCCGTCGAGGGGCCATTCGTCAGAGCGTGCACTCTCGAGAGCCGCGCAGGGTCAGGGGCCGACGACGCGGTTTCTTCCGCTGGCCTTCGCGTCGTAGAGGCGCTCGTCTGCGATACGGAGGAAGCGCTGAGAGGAGTATTCTTCGACGCATTCGTCGATGGTGGCGACACCAACGCTCACGGTGACACTCGCAGTGACGCGGTCGGTCTTCACTTCAGTGCGTTCGACTGCGGCCCGAATGCGTTCCGCACAGACGGTGGCGCCCTTCGCATCTACTCCGCGGAGGATGATCGCGAATTCTTCACCGCCGATACGCGCGAGCACGTCTTCGGCGCGGAGAGCGCCGTGAATCGCGTGGGAGCCCGCGCGCAGGACGAGATCGCCCGCGGCATGCCCATAGTTGTCGTTCACCTTCTTGAAGTGATCGAAGTCGAGAACGAGAAGCGCAAGTTGCGAGCTGTGACGCTTCGCGAACGCGAGCTCTGCGTCGAGGCGATCGACGAGGTAACGACGGTTGAACGCGAGCGTGAGCGGGTCACGCATCGAAGAGTCGTAGAGGTTGTTCGCAAGGTTGCGCTCTGCCTCTCCCATCGAAGAGAGACGAAGAACGACGTTCGGGCCGATCTGGAATTCGGTGCCCGGCGCGATCTCGGCGCGCGAAACTTTACGGCCGCTGATGAACGTGTGGTTTTTCGAATCGAGATCTTCGAGCGAGAAGAACTCGCCGTAACGACTCAACCGCACGTGGGTTCGGCTGACGCCGGGATCCGGCAGGACGACATTGCAGTGCGCTGCGCGACCGATGAGGACTTCGTCGCCGCACTCGACGATGCGCCCGGCTTCCATTCCCATGAGGACCGTCAGCGTCGGACGCATTTGTTGCCGCGCGGAGAGGGGTGCGGCGTGGATCGTTTCCGTTCGACGCGTTGCCGTCTGCTCCGTCATTTCGTACGGGGAAAGCGAGGGCAAACCGCTGTCGCCCATCGGGACGATGAGATTCTCTTGCTCCTTCACAGAACTCTTGCTCACAGGAATAGTGTACGTGACGACGTCGTCGAAACTAAAGGGAATCGCAAACAAATCGCGATTTTACTCCCCCTTCGTGGGCGAGGTCCCGTGTCTGTGTGCGCCTCGCTCACGAGGCAAAGGCACCCAGCTCTTCGTCGTTGCGAAACGCGGCGGAGATCATCCTAAGCTCGCGAAATGCGCTCGCTCGCAACTCAACGCTCTCGAGTTCATAGTGCGAGTCAGTCCACTTTAGCGGGCGCCACCCATCAAGAAGGGCTCCAAAGTCGACACGTGAACCACAGATTTCACATCACGTGGGTGAGGCAAACCCTCGCGCGCGACCGCCACGAGAGCACTTGAAATTGGGCGTATCGAGATAGTTTGCGACGTCTCAGGAGATCTCGAGAACGCCCTCTTCGGCATCGCGATCGAGAAGGCGCGTCGCAAATCCGTGCGCGGCGACCATCGCTTCGCGTCCGCGATCGAGTCGCAACGGGCCACCGCGCGGAAGATTGTGGATCACGATCGTCACCTGATTGCGGCGCTTCGGAGCAGCGACGGTCTCCGGCAGTGCGCGCCTCCACGGCGACTTCGAAGACAGATGGTGATGCAGCGTTCGCGTCCCTTCGGGGACGAACTCGAGCGCCGCGCGATCGAGAATACCGCCGTCGAGGCAGCGTCTTCCTTCGATGCGCACCGGCTGAAAGAGGCCCGGAAATGCGCATGACGCGCGGATCGCCGTCGCGAGATCGCCTTCGCGCATCACGCGCGTTTTCCTCGAAGCAACGTCGAACGCCGAGAGCTGAATCGGAATCGTGCAGTCTTCGATTCGCTTGTCTCCGACCATACGTCGCAAGATTCTGTCGAACGCTCGTCCCTTCAAGAGACCAAATCCTATTCCCGGGTCCCAAAATTCATCGCGGCGAACGGCCGTCAGCTCCGCGCGAAGATCTGCCGGGTCAACGCCGGCAGCGAGCACGCCGGCAACGAGAGCTCCTGCGCTCGATCCGGTGAGAGCACTTGGACGGAGTCCGCGTTCGAAGATTGCCGAGACGAACCCCGTGTGCGCGAAGAATCCGAAAAATCCCGAGGACAGTGCCAGTGTGAACGGCTCTTTCTCGAGCCATGAGAAGAGCGTCCGATCTCGCGAGCGCCCTTCGACTTCTTCTATCGATCGTCGATCTGGCGCCGCCTCGTTCATGAAAAAAACGATACTAGAGTTCTCGAGATTTCCTCTAGCCTCTCTAGAGATGAACTCGAACCGACTCACGCGTCTCGCTCGATTGGCTCAAGGGGCAGCTCTCATCGGCGTCGCTGCTTGTCACGACGAGTCGACCTCGACGCCCGCGATTCCTTCGAACACGCCCGCGATCAATGCGCCCGCAAAGCCGACGGCTTCGGGAACGAACGTGCTTGGCGCGCCCTCGCAAGATCCCAGCGCACTCCCGACGGACGAACCCAGACCGCCGAAGATCTATACGAACTCCCCTCGCCCGCCCGATCCGGAGCCGGCTCCTTCGGTCTCCGCCAAGCCAGCGAAGCACGGATGACGTTCTCGCTTCGTCGAACGAGCGGTGAGGAGCTCGAGCTCACGGAACAGCACGAGCTCTTGGTGCTGCCACGCAAAGGTAAGATCGATTGGGACGCGTTCGACCGCAGCGCCTACGCCGAAGCCGACCTCGCGCGGGCGCTCGATGCTTGGAAGGCGCGCGTCTTCACCGAGATGCATTCGCTCACGCTTTTCACTCAGCTCTCTTCGCAAATTCACAAGCTCGGCGCGCCACTCGATTGGTCCGGTGCATTTGCGCGCATGATCGCCGATGAAGTTCGCCATACCGACCAAGCGCTACGCATGTGCGAGGCCCTGGGCGAGCGCCCCGACGTGAAGTTCGAGGAGGAAAACCTGCACCTCGATACCAACGGACCGACCCTTCGCGCGCACGTCCGAACGACCGTCATCGCTGCCTTCTGTATCAGCGAGACGTTGAGCGGCCGGATGTTCAAACGTTGTCTTCGCGCGGCCACGGTCCCCCTCGCGCGAGAGGTCGTCGCGGCCGTCCTCGTCGACGAGACGTTTCATGCGGAGCTCGGTTGGGAGCTCGGCGCGCTCTTGATGCGCCCCTCGGAGAGCGGCTTCGAAGAAGAGCGAGCCCTTCTCGTCGCGAGCCTGCCGGGCCTCTACGCGCATTTCGCGCGCCAGTGCTGCGCTCGCGTCGAAGATCACGTCGGAACGAGCGTGCGCGAGTGGGCGATGACCTCACCCGACAAGGACCCCGGCGAGAACTTCGGAACGCTCAGCGACGCCGGCTACGCACGCGCATATTTCGAAGGCATGGAAGAGGACGTCGTGCCGGGCCTCGTCGCAATTGGGCTCCCCGAAGCGCAGGGCGCTTGGCAAGAGTTCGTCGCAAAGCTCGACGCCCCTGCCGCGTGAGCAGCAAGAGCGTCTA
>JAHFDV010000120.1:7463-12974 GCA_023248815.1 Myxococcales bacterium | reverse complement strand
CGCGACTGATGCCGGCAACTTTCCGCTCTTTTCGAGCAGTTCGTAGAGGCTCGGTCCGTCGACGAGATCCATCACCGCGTAGTAGTCACCGCCGTCTCGATCGACATCCAGCGTCGTGACGACGTTGGGATGCTTCACGAGCGCCGCGAGCCGAGCTTCGTCGAGGAACATCGCGATCGCCTCTTTGTCTTCGGCGATGTGCGGGTGAAGGAGCTTCAATGCGAAGTCGCGCATGAAGCCCCCCTCACCACGAAGCCGTGCGCGATAGACCGAGCCCATTCCACCGCTCGCGATTTTCGCGACGAGCTCGTAGCGCCCGACCGAGCGAAGAGGCTTCATCGACTATCGATCGTATCACAAAGCCCCTTCCGCTCTCACGTCGGACGCATGTTCATGGGATGCAGGTAAGGCTGCTTCCTGCGTGGTAGAGCGGGTCTTGGTAGGTGATCGTGTTGTTGATCGTCGTGGCGCTCGAGAACTCGACGACCTTCGAGCCACCGCGAAGGAGGCGGAACGTCGGCTTGCCATTGACGAGGGGAACCGAGAACGATTGAATTCCCGCAGGCACGTCCTTCGACTGCGTCTGACTGCCGACCGTGACTTGCAGCGTACCCGGAGCGGTAAGAAGGCCGACCACTTCGACCATGTCGACGGAAGATGTCGGACCGTTGGCTGGCGTGAATGCCTTGGTTTGCTTCGAGAGGTCGGGCGGAGCGACGCTCGCCACCATGCTGTGCGCACGATGGAAGTAGTAGAGTACGTCGCGCGCGATCTTCGGCTGCGCTCCCGTCTTGAACCACGTCGTGTAGTAACCCGCGAGATCGTAGAACGCGTTGTTCGTCTTCGAAGAAGGGGCGATCTCGCTGTCTTCCGAGTAGTCGTTCCAGGTCGTGATTTGGATCCAGTCGGCGCCGCCGGCAATCGTCGCGTCCCATTGGGCGCGATACCCCGCAGAGTTCGTCGACTCCGTGAAAATCGAATTCTTCGGTCGACTGTCTTGTGGCCCGATCGGCCCCATCCAGAGCAAGTTCTGGCCGTGCGCAAAGCCAGGCGCCGTCTTCAATGAAGGCGAACCTTGCACGGTGCGCGTGCCCCACGATGCCGCGCCATACATCGGCACGCCGGCGAACTGCGAGCTGTAGCTCGACCAGCTTCCGATCGTCATCGGCACGAAGGCGACGTTGATTCCCGCGGCCTTCGCTTGAGCGAGCGCATTCGTCCAGAAAGCGGCGTTTCGTTTCTCCGCTCCGAAGGCTGACAATACGACGCGCCCATCGGCCGTGTGAAGGACGTACGGGTTGTTCGCGTAGGTCTTCAGAATGTAGAGAATGGCCGACAGCGCCGTTGCATCGGAGCCGCCACCACCGCCGAAGGACGTCGCCGTCATGTCGGCGATGAGCTGGACGCGGAAGCCCGGATCGACCGTCGGGATTGCCGCCAGAAGCTTGTCGAGTCGCACGAGATGCGCGCTCGAAGGCGACGAGCTCAAGAGGTCATACGCGAACCCATCGAGACCGATCGCGACGGCGTGCCGCACTTCGGTTGCCATGTTGGCGACTTGGTAATCGACGCCTGCTGGAGACGGCGTGACGGGAGCGGGGCGCTCGCGGAGCAATCCGCCATACTTCGCGTGGATGCCACCTTCGCCGTCGGGATTGAGATAATTGCGTGTGTAGTAGTCGGTCGACGCGTTCTGGTTGTCGAGCGAGATGGGATACGGCGAGAAGTAGTGCGCGAAGACCTTCTTGGAGGACGAGCGAAGTGACGCAACGGTCGGGCGATCATAGGGCCAGCAAGGTGACGTCGAAGCCGTCGGAAGGGGAAGGGGACCGGGTACCGCGGGTGGGGGCGGGACTGTCGTTGGCGGGGTCGTCGGCGTGGGCGGGGTCGTGCTTGCTTGCGGGAAGAGCTGCGAAGAAGGGACGATTTGCTTCGCCTGACGAGGCGACTGCCACGCGAGCTTGGCGACCGCGCCTCCGCCGTTCTCGTAGAACTCGATTTTGATCGAGACGCGTTGCCCCGCGGTGAGCGCAACCGTTCCCGTATTGTCCGTCGGGCCGTGGTCCGTGAAGTTGTCGATGATCTTCTTGCCGTTCACGGTGACGCGAATGCCGTCGTCGCTGGTCGTCGTGAACGTGTAGGTCTCGCTGTAGAGCGGAAGGATCTCACCGGTCCAACGAACGCTGAACTTGTCCGTCGCGATGCCGGATACCGGCGATCCATTCCCCCAGTCGAAGTTGACGGAGGGATCGACGCGCGTGACCGGCGTCCCCGCGAACGTCATCGAAGGGTAGTACGCGCCCGTGAGGCCGCCCCCACTCGCCGAGGTCTCGTCGAGCGTTTCGGGATCGTCGGCGTCATCGGGGCCTTGGCTTTCGACGGTGCATGCGGATGCGACCAGCACCGCGACGCTCGCGAGTCCGAGTGCGAGAGGACGGGAGAGCTTACGGTTGTGTTCGAGCGCGTTCTTGATCATCTAGGAACCTCCGGTGAAGGCTCCTTGAGCAAGCGCCGCGCCACGTTCGCATACGCGCTAGAAAGGTGAAGGATTGCCGGGATGTTCGCCAAAAATCACGCCGTGGCGAAGGCTCCTCCGCCGGATCACCTGAGACCCCGCCCGTTGCTTGGCAAGCAACGAGTGGAGCGGCGCTCAGTCTTTTTTCAGCGGAAGGAACTCCACGGAGCCCACGCGCGGTAAGTTCGCGGATGCCCCTGGTTCGCCGTACCGCGCATGGAACGCGTCGATGCACGCCTTCGGAAGCAGCGACGTGTAGAGCTGGATGCCGGAAAAGTCGTTCGTGCGAAGAAGGTGGTCGACGCGCGTCCACTCTTCGTCGGTGAAGCAACGTGTCTCGCCCGAAGGGTGGTCCGGCGTATCCGGCGAGAACATCGAAGGCCAGCCGTCGTTGACCCATTGCTTCATCTGTTCGGGATGAACACGTGAGAGATAGACGCTGGTCGTCCCCTTGTGATGAAAACGACGGTACGCGTACCCCGTCGAGAGCTTCCAATAATATGGACAGAGCTCTTTCGTCATGACTCCGTCGGCGCCGGCGATGCAGAGCGGCCATTCGAAGAGACCCGCACCTGGCGTCTTCTCGATGGTGGTGAAGTATTCACGCGCGCGTGCGTCGAGCACCGTGGGTCGATACCCGTTCACGAGGAACGCGGCCGTGACGAGCTCGACTGCTCCGAGCGTCACGAGGATTCGCTTTTGGAACCTCGACCAGATCTCGACGTTGACAGCGATGAGCGCGAAGAGCGTCGGCAGTAGGATCGTGCCGCGACCCGCCACGCGGTGGTACGCGAACCACGGAAAGATCTGCAGGGTCTTCATCCAACGCGGATGAAACGTGAGAATGAGAATGCTCATCACGAGCAGCGGCTTGATGACGGCGAAGGACTTTTGCCGAGCCGCGGCGACGATTCCGACCCCCGCCGCAAAGAGAAGCGTGAACCCGGGCGCAAATTCTCCGATGCCTTCGTTCTTGCCGAAGAGACCGCTCACGAGATCCGAGTTCGGATGCAGGCCAGGAAAGTACGGAAAAAATAGATGGAGCGGGCTCGCCCAGAAATTCGAGGCGCCTTCGTGGACAGGATACGCGCGCGTTCCCTTGATCACCGCGAGGATGAAGGGGACGTAGACGACGATGCCGACGAGCGCGAGAACGGCCACGCCGAGAAACGCGAAGGGCCGGCGTTTCAATTCTTCGAGAGGCTTGTCGGGGAGCAGGCGTCCGAGGCGCGCGAAGATGCGCGGGTCGTCCTCGCGCAGACGACTCCACGCAAAAAAGAGCGTCAGCGTCAGCGAGGTGAGCGCATGCCCGGCCACGTAACCGAGGTCGAGCCCGAGGGACATCAGCACGAGCGCGCACTTCAATGCCCAGTCGAAGAGCTGCGGGCGCTCGCTTCGACACACCTTTCGCATGATGACGACGTCGCTGGCGACGCTCATCACGACCCAGTGCAAAGCGCACATGTTGAGATGGTAAGGAAACTTGTACCATGCATAGAACGCCATGAACGTCGACGCGAAGCCGACGAGACTGGCGCGGAAGAGTCCGTACTCTCTCTTCAACAGCAGGGTCACGCCGAGAGCGCCGAGATACGCCGAGAGCGTGCAGTAGATCTGAATCCAAGGTCCAGGGCCTCTCAGCGTCAACATGAGCGCATGAAAGAGATCGCGCTCGGCGCACCACGAGAGAAGGCCGATCTGCGTGCCCTGTGGAAACGCGACCTCCTTCGTGAAGAACCCGAGTGGCGTCAGACCGAAGTGGTAGTGGTCGCGCACGTAATGGCCGAGGTACTCGAAGTAGTTCGCGTCACCTCGGTATTGGCCGTCCCAATCGGAACCGCCGACGAGCGGGCCCGAGTAGTCCTGAATCACGCGAGTCGCGAAGAGAACGCCGCCTACGACGTGAAGGAGTGGGCCTAGCCAACGCGGTGCATCGGAGCTCGAAGCGTTTCGCGACGAAGCGCTCATTGCACCCCGTAGAGGAAATAACCCGCCCGCTTTTCGACGAAGTGAAAGCGCTGCAAGAGGGCGCGACGCATCGACGGCGAGAACCTGTCGTGAGGGACGGACTCGATCGTGAGCGGTCGCTCGAGAAGATCGTCGCTCATGAGGAGGCGCGTCACCTCGGGGTGCTGATAATCGGAGAGGAACAGCTCTTCCGGAAATCTTCCGGCACGCGTGAGATGGGTGAACTGGAAAGGGGTATCCAAGATGCGCCCGTTCAGCTCGAACGTGAGCCCTGCTTCATCCGTTGCGATGACCTCTTCGTGACCGCCCGAGCCGTTGCTGCCGGAAGCACTGCCGCGTGAAGCTTTCAGCTCGGACAAGTACGCGCGCTTCGCGGGAAGGTCACGCTGCGCTTCCCACGCGCTGCGAAGCGTTGCCACACCCGTGTAGAGGGTTTGCACCAGCGCAAGGCCTGCCCACGCGGCTTGCGGACCTTTGGGCCACGCGACGCCGGCTCTGCTGACGAGAACGAAGGCGGCGAGTGAGGGCTCGAGCCAGTAGTTCGATGCGCTGCCGATTTTCGCGAGTGAAAGGACCGTCCAAGCGATCGCTCCAATGAGTGCGAAGCGAGCAATCGCGACGTCTCGACGATGCGGCTCACGATGGGCGCAGAAAATCGCATAGCCGAGTGGGAGCAAGAAGAAGGGGAGGCGCGCGCCGACTTGCGACCGCCAGAGCGCGAAATCCGGAGGCTGTCCCGTCGCTTTCAACAAGTGCTCGATGAAGAGCCCGTCGCTAGCGCGATAGAGAATGGCGCCGATGACGACCGAGGGGACGAATGCGCCGATGATCAGTTGGGCCAACGCTTTGCGATCGCGGAGCGCGGCGTACGCGAACACACCGAACGCGATGCCGACGACGTTCGGCTTCGTCCAAGCAGCAAGCGCCAAAAGGCTCCCGACGGCGGTCACCCAACGACCTGGACGCGCGGCCGCGACCGCCAACGCTGTCATGGCGAGCGCGGTGGCCAACGCATCGGGACGCGCGGT
>JAHFDV010000120.1:0-7453 GCA_023248815.1 Myxococcales bacterium | reverse complement strand
ATAGAGCACGAGCAAGTGCGTTCCGAACACGCACGCGCAGGCGACGAGCGCGGTCTTGCGAAGCTCTGGCGCGGCAAGCCGTACGACATTCAGCAAAGCCAGCGCCCAAATGGCGAATGCGCCGAGCCGAACAGTGACCATGCCGCCGCCGACGATCGAAGCCAAAAACGCCCACACGGGCGTGTAGAGGACGTAGAAGCGCGCGGGAACGGGGCCGTAGTCGTGCGCTCCCTCAACGGGACTCATGTAGATGGGAAGGCCGGCAGTGAGGCGCTTGGCGAGGAAGAGGACCTCGCCTTCGACGCCGTCGAGCGGTCGCGAACGGATGGCGATCACGACGTAAAAAAACGAGCTCAGCGCCGCGACGGCAATGACGACAAGTGCGAGCCTAAGTAGTCCCCTCGCGAACACACGCGCTTGTATCACGAGCGGCAAAAGCGCCCGCGATCGATTATGCTGCGCGCCATGTTCGACCTGCCGCACGCACTGCCCGCTCCGATCAACGAACCCGTCCTCAACTACGCTCCGGGCTCACCCGAACGCGCCGAGTTGAAGGCCGAGCTCGCGAAGCTCTCGGGCGAGTGCCCCGACGTGCCGCACGTCATCGGTGGCAAAGAGGTGCGTGACGGCGCGACCTACGACGTTCGCGCACCGCATCGGCACTCGCACGTCGTCGCGAAGGGGCACCTCGCTGAAAATCAGACGGTGACGGCGGCGATCGCTGCCGCGAAAAAGGCCGCTCCGGAATGGGCTGCGATGACGATCGACGAGCGCGCGCGCATCTTCCAGCGCGCAGCAGATCTTCTCGCGGGACCCTGGCGAAAGACGCTGAATGCCGCGACGATGCTCGGCCAGAGCAAGACGGCACATCAAGCGGAGATCGACGCCGCGTGCGAATTCATCGACTTTTTACGCTTCAATGTGAGCTTCGCGACGCGCCTCGTCGAGCAGCCCATTTCGCCTCCCGGCTTTCGAAATACGCTCGAGCTTCGTCCCCTCGAAGGCTTCATTCTCGCAGTCACGCCATTCAACTTCACCGCCATCGCCGGCAACCTTCCGACGACCCCCGCGCTCATGGGGAATGTCGTCGTCTGGAAACCTGCCGAGAATCAAACGCTCGCGGCCTACCATTTGATGCGTCTCTTCGAAGCAGCGGGTCTTCCGCCCGGCGTCATCAACGTCGTCTACGGCGACGGAAAACGCGTGACGGATGCCTGCATCGCCGATCGCGATTTTGCTGGCATTCATTTCACGGGATCGACGGCCGTCTTTCAAAGCATCTGGAAAGGGATCGGCGAGCGCATCGGTTCGTATCGATCGTATCCACGGATCGTCGGTGAAACGGGCGGCAAAGACTTCGTCTTCGCGCATCCCTCGGCGGACGTCGACGCGCTGGCGGTCGGGCTCGTCCGTGGCTCGTTCGAGTACCAGGGTCAGAAGTGCTCGGCCGCTTCGCGCGCGTACATTCCGAAGTCGCTCTGGCCGCAAGTCAAAGAGCGCGCGGTCGCGATGATCAAACAAATCAAAATCGGCGATGTCGCGGATTTCCGCAACTTCATGGGCGCCGTCATCAACGAGCGCGCGTACACGCGCCTGTCGACCTGGCACGAGCGCATGAAGAACGAGGGAAGCGTCGTCATCGGAGAGAACTGGTCGCGTGAGACGGGCTACTTCGCGGGTCCCACGCTCGTCGAAGTCTCCGACCCGAAGCATCCGATTCTCCAAGAAGAGCTCTTCGGCCCGATGCTCAGCGTCTACGCATACGAAGATCGCGCGCTCGAAGAGACGCTGACACTCGTCGACGAAACGAGCCCGTATGCGCTCACGGGCGCAATCTTCAGCGAAGACCGCTACGCCGTCGCCCATCTGCAAAAGCGGCTTCGCAACGCGGCTGGCAACTTTTACATCAACGACAAGCCGACGGGCGCGGTGGTCGGTCAGCAGCCTTTCGGCGGCGCACGGGCTTCTGGCACGAACGACAAAGCGGGCAGCGCGCTGAACCTCTTGCGCTGGGCGTCGCCGCGCGCGATCAAAGAGACGTTCGTGCCGCCGAAGACGCCATTTTATCCATTCATGGAAGCGGAATGATCTACGAACAGGGCCTTCAACGAGGAGCAAACGATGGGTGACGGTGGACCGACGACGGTGC
The DNA here is from genome assembly GCA_023248815.1 of Myxococcales bacterium. GTDB lineage: Bacteria > Myxococcota_A > Polyangia > Polyangiales > Polyangiaceae > JAHFDV01. Next base: position 5,304 of record JAHFDV010000120.1, on the reverse strand, counting down.
GTGCAGACACGGGCGTGAGGCAAGTCGAAGAGCAAGAAGACGACGGCTGCAACATTTCGGGAACGGGCTTCGAAAGCGGAGCGAGCTTCGTAAGCGGAGCTGCGGTGATGATGCTCGCGATCGTCGCCTTCGCGCGCCTTCGACGCAGCATGAGGAAGCACTGCCCATGAGCGACGAAAACACGGCTTGGAAGGTCTTTCGCCATTGGCCCATCGAGCGCCTCGAAGACAATCTTTGGCGTGTTCAAGGAACTCTGCCGGGAATTCCGCTCTACCGCGTGATGACGGTGATCAAGCGCGCCGATGGTACCCTCGTGATTCACGGAGGCATCGCGCTCGAAGAAGACGCGATGAAAGAGATCGAAGCGTGGGGCACGCCGGCGGTGCTCGTCGTTCCCAATCAAGCGCATCGGCTCGACGCCGCACGCTTCAAAGCGCGCTATCCGAATCTCCGCGTCTACTGCCCGCGGCCGGCCAAGAAGAAGGTCGAAGAGATCGTCCCCGTCGATGCGACGTACGAGTCATTTCCGAACGGTGATGACCTCCGCGTCGAGCCGCTGGACGGCCTGAAGGGCGCGGAAGGTGTCTTCGTCGTGCAATCGGGCGCTCGCACGTCCCTGATCTTCAACGACGCCGTCTTCAATATGGCGCACCGAAAAGGTCTCCCGGGATTCATCTTCAAGTACCTCACGCAATCGAGCGGAGGCCCGCGGGTCTCGCGGCTAGTGAAGCTTTTCTTCGTGAAGCAAAAAGGCGCGTTCCGTGCGCATCTCGAGCGGCTTTCCGAGCTCCCCAATCTCGTCCGCGTGATCGTCGCGCATCACGAGACGATCACAGAGAACCCCAGCGCAGCGCTGAAGACGGCGGCGTCGACGCTCTAATCAGCGGACGTTACAGCTCGTCCGCGAAGCTCCGCGCCTCGGCGAGGCGCGTCAGCGCGTTCTCCATCGACGCCTTTTGTTGATGCGCTTCTTCGATGACTTCCTTGGGAGCGCGGTCGACGAAGCCGGGGCTTCCGAGCTTCTTCGTGACGGCCGCGAGATCTTTCTCGAGACGCTTCTTTTCCCGATCGATTCGCGTCAGCTCTTCGTCTTTGGTGACGAGGCCGCGGAGCTCGATGTGAACTTCGACGGCTCCGGCGTCCGTGGGGACGATGGCCGCGACGGCGCCGTTGATGCGCGCGCCAGAAGTCTCGATGACGGGAGTGCCCTTCGACTTCGTGAGCGACGTGAACCACGACACGTTCCTGCGGAGCGACTCGAGGGCCGTCGCGTTCTCGCTGCGGATGACGACGGGGATCTCGACGACCCACTTGATGTCGTGCTCGCTGCGGATCGTGCGGGCTGCGCCGATCACCTTCTGCAGGAGATCGACTTCCTTCTCGACTGCCGCATCGCCTTCGCCGCCTTCCGGATACGCGCGCAAGGCGAGCGTCGCCCACGACTCGCCGAGCGGCGTGTCCGGGAAACAGAGCCGCTGCCAAAGCTCTTCCGTGACGTACGGCATCAGCGGATGAAGGAGGCGTAGTGATCGCTCGAGCACGAAGCCGAGGACTGCGCGCGTCTCTTTGCGCTCGTCTTCCGTGCCGTGAAAGAAAGTGATCTTCGAGAGCTCGAGATACCAGTCACAGACGTCGGTCCAGAAGAAGCGATAGAGCTCGTTCGCCGTCTCGTCGAAACGCACGTTGGTCATTCCGTCGTTGGCGATCTTTGCAGCGCGATCGAGGCGAGAGAGGATCCAACGGTTCGCGAGCATTGTCGCTTCGGGCGTTTTGGCATCCGGATCGATCTTCGTGTCCGCGAGGTGCTCCATCGAGTACTTCGTCGCGTTCCACATCTTGTTGGCGAAGAAGCGGTATCCCTCGATGCGCTTCGGGGCGAGCGCGATGCGGCGATTCGAAGGAGGGAAGGTGAGAAGCGTCATGCGCACGGCATCCGCGCCGAACGCCGGGAACCCTTCGCCCATCTGTGCGGTCGATGGATAGGCCTTCTTGAACCGCGTGAGCGCTTCGGCCTCGGGGGTGTCCGGCATCGTCTTCGCGACGACCTCTTTGAATGTCGCGCCGTAAATGAGATCGAGCGGATCGACGCCGTTGCCCTTCACCTTGCTCATTTTTTCTCCCGTTTCGTCGACGACGATGCCGGAGAGAATGACGCGCTTGAAGGGCACCTCCTTCATGAAGTGGAGGCCCATCATCATCATGCGGGCGACCCAGAAGAAGAGGATGTCGTAGCCGGTCTCGAGATCACTCGAGGGATAGAACTTGTCGAGCGCAGCCGTCTTGTCGGGCCAGCCAAGTGTCGAGAACGGCCAGAGCGCACTCGAGAACCAAGTGTCGAGCACGTCGGGATCCTGCGTCCAACCTTCGCCGCACTCGAGAGGACGAGAGCGCGCGACACGCACTTCGCCATTGGGCCCGTACCAAGCGGGAATCTGATGTCCCCACCAGAGCTGACGCGAGACGCACCAATCTTGGATGTTCTCGAGGAAGTGAAAGTACGTCTTCGACCAGTCGGCGGGAATGATCTCGGTCTTGCCCGTCTTGACGGCGTCGACGGCGCTCTTTGCCATCGAATCCATCTTCAAAAACCACTGCGTCGAGATCATCGGCTCGACCACGCCGCCCGAGCGCCCGCAGCGCGGGATGTTCAAGCGGTGAGGTTTGCTGCCGACGGCGAGCCCCTTCTCTTCGAGCGCCTTTTTCACGGCGGTTCGCGCGCGCTTGCGATCGAGACCTGCGAATGGGCCCGCGTTCTCGTTGAGCGTGCCGTCCTTGTTGAGGATGTTGATCTCGTCGAGGCCGTTGCGTTTGCCGGTCGCGAAGTCGTTGAAGTCGTGCGCGGGGGTGACCTTCACGGCGCCGGTCCCGAACTTCATGTCGACGAGGATGGCGTCTGTGACGATCGGGATCGTGCGGTCCATGAAGGGGTGCACGAGGCGCTTCCCATGAAGATGCGTGTATCGCGGATCATCGGGATGAATCGCGACGGCGGTATCGCCGAGCATCGTCTCGGGGCGTGTCGTGGCAACGACGAGTCGCTCGTCCGAGCCTTCGACGAGATAGGCGAACTCGAAGAGCTCACCATTGGCGCCTTCTTCGGTCTCGACCTCGAGATCGGACAGCGCCGACTGGCACTCCGGGCACCAGTTGATGAGGCGCGTCGCGCGATACATGAGGCCCTGGTCGAAGAGCTGTACGAAGGCTTCGGTGACGGCATTCGTCATGCTCGAGTCCATCGTGAACTTCGACCGCGCCCAGTCGGCAGTGCTGCCGATCACGCGCTGCTGCTCGGCGATGCGTCCGCCTTTTTCTTCTTTCCACTTCCAGATGCGCTTCGTGAACTCTTCGCGACCGACCTCGTGGCGCGTCTTTCCTTCACGAAGGAGCAAGCGCTCGACGACGAGCTGCGTCGCGATGCCGGCGTGATCGATACCGGGCTGCCAAAGCGTGTTGAAGCCGCGCATGCGGTGCCAGCGAATGAGCGCGTCTTGCCACGAACACTGGAGCGCGTGCCCGATATGGAGCGAGCCCGTCACGTTCGGCGGCGGCATGTGCACGACGTACGTGGGCCGCTTGTCTTCCGCGCCGTCCTCCGCGCGAAAAACACCGCGGGCTTCCCAAAAGGCGTACCAACGGCGTTCTACTTCGGCAGGATCGTAAGCTTTCGGGAATTCCATCTCCCGAATTCAATACATCCGTGAGGCTCGCGAGGGGAGGGGTCTCGAACGCATTTCACGCGCTCGCGAGCGTCTTCGACCTCGCCCTCGTTCAGCGAATGACTTCTTCGTCCGTCGCCTTGATGGTGAACTTGCCATCCGCCGTGCACGGCTGCTGGGACGGGTCGTTGCACTTGATGACCTTCTCCGAGTAGCGGTAGTCGAGCGAGCCTTCCGAGAGGTCGCCCGTGATGAGCTGCGTGCTTTGCCAATCGCAGCCGTCGTAGACGAAGGGCTCGACGTTGGAGAGGTTCACGAGATCGCCCTGAACTTTGCCCTCGAAGAGCTGCGTGCCGAACGTCACCTCGGCGTGGCCACCTCCCTTGCAGTCGTATTCGACGTCCGACTCTTGGTTCGAGACCTCTTCGTTGATGGTGCACTGGGAGTTCGTGAGGCTGCCGATTTTTCCGAACGTGAGCGTGCGCTTGCACTTCGCGTTTTCGTCGATGACGTCCGAGTCCTGATCTTCCACGACCTCCGCATCCTTCTTCTTGCCGGAGTCGGTCGCCGGGGTGATCTGGCGGCTGTCGGAGCCGCTCGAGCAGTTGGCGCCGGCAACACCGAACCCGAGAACAACGGCGAGGACGCCAAGGCGCGTACGAAGGGTATTTGAAGAACCGAGCGCGTGCATGGCGCACGCTATGGCACGCGAGTTCGCGAAGTGGCAGGCTTGTCCTTCAACTTTAAGATTAACTTCCTGAGACGAATTGCGCATTTAGACGAGTGCCGAAAGCTTGCGGGGAGGGGCACAGACGTCTAGTCTCTGGAAGAAGAGGGCGAAGCGTGGCTGACCGACGAAAAGAAGAACCGACCGGTGGAAACTTGAGCTGCTCCTTCTGCGGAAAATCGCAGAAAGAGGTGAAGAAACTCATCGCCGGACCAACGGTCTATATCTGCGACGAGTGCATCGGCCTCTGCAATGACATCATTGCGGAAGAGGTCGAGAAGGAAGAAGTCACGAGCGGTACGGCCCCGGTGCCGAAGCCCTCTGAAATTAAATCCGTTCTGGACGACTACGTAATCGGCCAAGATCGCGCCAAGAAGAACCTCTCGGTCGCCGTCCACAACCACTACAAGCGCATCGAGTCGAACCTCAAGACCGACGAAGTCGAGCTCCAAAAGAGCAACATCCTTCTCATCGGTCCGACGGGCAGCGGCAAGACGCTTCTTGCGCAAACCCTCGCGCGCATCCTCAGCGTTCCTTTCGCCATCGCCGACGCGACGACCCTCACCGAGGCGGGCTACGTCGGTGAAGACGTCGAAAACATCATCGTTCAGCTGCTCCAAAATGCGGAGCACGACGTCGAACGCGCGCAGCGCGGCATCGTCTACATCGACGAAATCGACAAAATTTCTCGCAAGAGCGACAACCCGTCGATCACGCGTGACGTCTCGGGCGAAGGCGTCCAGCAGGCGCTCCTCAAGATCATCGAGGGCACCGTCGCCAACGTGCCGCCGCAGGGTGGACGCAAGCATCCGCAGCAAGAGTTCCTCCAGGTCGACACGACCAACATCCTCTTCATCTGCGGCGGCGCTTTCGTCGGCCTCAACCAAATCGTTCAGCGCCGCATCGGTCAGAACACGCTCG
>JAHFDV010000119.1 GCA_023248815.1 Myxococcales bacterium | reverse complement strand
CGCGGGCGTCGTGAGGTTGCAGACCTGAATGTTGTCTTCGGCGGCGAGCGCGAGGAAGCGTTCGATGCGTGCGCTCGAGTGCTCGGGACCTTGGCCTTCGTAGCCGTGGGGGAGAAGAAGGGTGAGGCCCGAGAGGCGCTTCCACTTGTCTTCGGCGGAGACGATGAATTGGTCGACGATGACCTGCGCGCTGTTCAAGAAGTCGCCGAACTGCGCTTCCCAAACGACGAGGCCCTCTGGCGTATCGAGGCTGTAGCCGTAGTCGAAGCCGAGGACGCTCGACTCCGAGAGCGGGCTGTCGAAGACAGAGAAATTGCCGAACTGCGTGAGCGGCGAATGCGGCGCGCCCGTCTTGGTGTCGTAGATGACGGCGTGGCGATGGCTGAACGTTCCGCGGCGGACGTCTTGACCGGAGAGACGAATCGGTGCGCCCCCGGCGAGGAGGCTCGCGTACGCGAGGTTTTCAGCGGTGCCCCAGATGACGGTGTTTTGCTTTTGCGCGCGCTCGCGAGCGGCCTTGAACACCATCTCGGCGAGCTTCGGATTCGGCGTGAAGCCTTCCGGGAACTGACCGATTTTTTCGAGGAGCTCGAGGATGCGCTCTTTGGGAACACCCGTCGTGACTTCGGGAACGCGTGAGTCCGGGCCGCCGTAGTAGGTTGCCCAAACACCTTCGAGCGAATTGGGGAGCTTGTTGAAGTCGCCTTTGCGCGCTTCTTCGAGAGCTTGCTCGAGAAGCGCTTTGCGCTCGTCCGAGATGCGCTGCGCCTCCTCGACGCTGACGAGGTTCGACGCGTTGAGGCGCTGAACGTAGACCTCGCGCACCGTCGGTTTCTTGTCGATGAGGGAATACATGAGCGGCTGCGTGTAGCGCGGCTCGTCGCCTTCGTTGTGACCGTGCTTGCGGTAGCAGTAGACGTCGATGACGACGTCTTGCTTGAAGCGCTCGCGGTATTCGATCGCGAGCTGCGCGACCTGAATGACCGCTTCTGGATCTTCACCGTTCACGTGGAACACGGGCACCTTGAGCATGCGCGTGATGTCCGTGCAGTAACGCGTCGAACGCGCGTCGGTGGGGACGGTCGTGAAGCCAATCTGATTGTTCACGACGACGTGAATGGTTCCGCCCGTCGAATAGCCGTCGAGGCCCGCCATGTTGAGCGTCTCGGCGACGACGCCTTGACCCATGAATGCGGCATCGCCGTGAATCAAGAGCGGCATGACGTTCTTCTTCGTGCGGTCTTGCTTGGCGCGCACGCGGCCTTCGACGACGGGATTGACCCATTCGAGATGGCTCGGATTGAACGAGAGGGAGAGGTGAATCTTGTTGCCGCTCGGAGTCACGCGATCGGACGAGTAACCGAGGTGATACTTCACGTCGCCGCCGCCGATGAAGCGCTCGGGATGGAGGTCGTCGAAGGCCGCGAAGATCTCGCGCGGGTTCTTGCCCATGATGTTCGCGAGAACGTTGAGACGGCCGCGATGCGCCATGCCCATGATGATCTCGTTCACGCCGCGCGCGCCCGCCTCGTCGATGAGGAGGTCGAGCAAGACGATGATGCTCTCTGCGCCTTCGACCGAGAAGCGCTTGGTTCCACGGGCGAAACGATTGTGGATGAACTGCTCGAACATCTCGGCGTCGGTGAGCTTGCTGACGACGCGAAGGAGCTGCGAGCGATCGAGCGAGACGTGATTGCGCGTCGACTCCATGCGCTCTTGCAACCACGCGCGCATCTCCGGCTCTTCGATGTGCGTGAACTCGACGCCGATCGACGAGCAGTACGTCTCGCGAAGGTGCGAGATGATCGCGCCGAGCGGTGCGAGCGAAGGAAGACCGGCGACGCCGACGGTCGGGAAGGGGCGGTCGAGATCGTTTTGATCGAGGCCGAAGTTACGAAGCTCGAGCTCTGGTGCGGCTTCCGGCGGAATGCCCAGTGGATCGATTCGGGCGAAGAGATGTCCGCGCACGCGATACGCGTTCACGAGCTCGGCGACGCGCGTCTGTCCGATCGCTTCGGCCATCGCCGAGGTGTTGACGCTGGCAGCACCGTTCGATGCGCCATTCGTGTGGACACCGTTCGCGCCGTTTCCGTTCGAGCTGCCGTTCCCGTTCGAATACGGCGCAACGACGTTCTGGCCTGCGGCACCGTTCTGCCCAGCGAAGAAGGATCGCCACGGCTCTTCGACCGCTTGCGAACTCTCATTGAACTTCGCGTGAAGCTCTTCGACGAACCCCGCGTTGATACCGAACTCCTCGAACATGGTCGCTCTCCAGTGTGGCGCGCCTCGCGGGCGCCCGCGTCAGTCGTTCTCGAGAGATTCCCGAGAAAAGTGTGAGCGAGAGGCTAGCGCAATTGCGACGGCGAAGGTAGGCGCGAGAGCGATGCCGAGGCTTATTTTCGAGGTAAAAGTGCAGCGTTTTGGACGCTGCGGTTTTCGGGGACCGGGCTCTTGTGCAATCCCGATTTCAGAAAGAGTGTTGCAGTTGCCAACGAAGGCCGAGCCGGCTCAGGAAAGCCAGGCCGACAAATCCGCAGAGGGATCCGTCGCGACCAAATAAGCTTCGACCGAAATCGCGCTCACACGCGTGCCATAGGGCGCGACCCGCACACCGTCTTGCGTCCGCCACACGACGACGCGCACCGCTTGCGAGGCTGCTACTTTCTCGGGCGCTTCGACGGTCGCGCGATTCGTACCCGTCGTCGGGATGGCGCGATCGTCTTCGTCGCGATACGCCCGTGCGCCAATGCGCGTTTTGTTTTCTTCGAGATCGTCGCTATCGCGCGTCTGCGGCCCGGAGACGGACCACGCGACCTCGAGCGAATCACTGTTGAGATCGAGCTCCTGCGTCTCCGCAGGATTCAGCGTGTAGCGCTCGCCGGCACGGCGCTCGGCCGTCAACGCGAACTCGCTCACGTCGGGCGAGGTGACGGGCGGCGAAGGGGCGTCCGTCACTTTGCTCGCGGGATCGGCGCGCCCTTCCGCACGGAGACCGAGTGGGACTGCAGAGCGAAGCGTCGACGCGCCGAGCGGCTTGTTCACGCCGGGCACCGACTCGCTTGCCTTCGCCGGAATGGGGATGCGCGGCGGCGTCGGAGCGCGAAAGCCGCTGCTCGACGAGGGTTTCGGAATGGGGCGCGCGGGGGTTCCACCGATCGTCCCGGAGACGACCGCAGGGCCAGGAGTAGGAGTGAGCGCCGCAGGGGCTTTCGGCGCAGTTCCGCCGGCGCGTGGCGGCGGTACGGAGGCGGGGCGCGGAGGAACCGAGCGCGGCTTCGTCGAAGAAGCGAGCGCGGGGTTCACGAGCTGAGGATTCGTGTTGCCGGTCGGAAGGGGAGGCGGCGATCGCAGGCTCGTCGGCGCTTGTCCGACGTTCGCGAGATCGGCCGCAGCCTTCGCGAGCTCGAGCGCGCGATCATCGGCTTCGGCTTCCGACGCGGCTTCGGCGGCGCGCCGCAACCACCGAATCGCGTCGGCGTGCTCACCGCGCTGCCACGTCGCTTCCGCCGTCGATAGCGCCCACGAGACGTCTTCGGGATCGTCGGGCTTTGCAGGCGGAATCCGCATTTCAGCCATGGTCTCGCCAGCGTCGACCAATCGGTTGCACTTGGCAAGTGAGAACCGTCGCGCCACATGCGCGGTTCTTCATCTGAAATCGGCCAAGAACCGCATTTTTACCTCTGATAGGCTCCTCCTCTCATGAACGTCACCGTCAATGGCGAATCCGTTTCCGTGGCGGATCGAGCGACGATCCGCAAGCTCTTGGAGACGCTCGGCCTCGGGGAAGAGCGCGTCGCCGTCGAGGTCAATCGCGAGATCGTCCCGCGCGCCGAGCACGTGAATCACGTCCTCGAAGATGGCGACGCTCTCGAAATCGTGCACTTCGTCGGCGGCGGATAAGACGCGTCTTCGGTCGTCCGTTGGCAGGTCGCGCAGGCCGGCCATTTAGAATCATTTTTGATCGATACGAACTCGTGCGCGATCTACCAGTGCTTGGATCGTCATGCGTAGATCGTTGCCCAATGTCGTGAGCGCCTTTCTTCGAGCCGGGGGATCTTCCGGGAGGCCCGTCGTCGGTATCGATTCGCCGAGCACGAGCGCGACGCGCGTCTTCTTTGCACGCGTCGCACGCGCGAGATGTTTGCCGAAGGTCTCTCCGACGAACGCTGCTTCTGAGCCAGTTTCATAGGCGATTCCGAGAGGTACGAGCTTCGTGCCCGTTCGCACTGCCGGAAGCAGCGAGGCGGCGTGGAGCGGTCTCACTTCGTCGCCGATGAAGGTCGTGCCTTCCGGAAACACGACGACGTTGGCGCCGCTCTTGAGCACGCGCTCGACCTCGCGGAGAGCGCCGCTCCCGCTCGACTTGTTCGACCGATCGACGAAGATCGTTCCGACGCTTTCGGCGGCTTGCCCGATGAGTGGCCAACGCGCGAGATCCGCGCGACTCACGAAGTGCCCGCCGATGAATGCCCGCACGATGAGAATGTCGAGCGCGGCGCGGTGATTCGGCACGAGCAGAAAGGGACCTTCCGGAAGCTCGCCTTCGAGCACGACCTCGACGTTGAAGATCCACAAGAGGCGATGTGCCCAGGTATGCGCCCGTCGCTCGCGGAGCGCACGCAGGTCCTTCTTCTTGGTGACGAGCTCCGTCGCGAAAAGAGAAACTAGACTCGCCGAAGTGAGTCCAAGAAAGCCCGCGATCCGCGCGGTGCTCCTTACGCGTTCGATCATTTCTTCTTTCCTTGCGTGGAAGGTTTTCCTGTCGGCGTGTCGGACTTTTTCGTCTCGGGTTTTCTTCCCACGAGCACGAGGGCGCGCTCTTCATCGAGTGTGCTTTGGAGGGCCGTGCGAAGGCGCGAGACCGTTCCTTCTTCTTCGCTGATCGAAGCGCGAACCATCGCTTTGCGGAGGTCTTCGTCGGTGAAGGCGCTGCTTCTCATTCGCTGAAAGAGGCGTCGCATTTGCGCGATCGACTTGTCGACGTCGTCGAGCGATCGCGCTTCGACGAGCAACCTCGCAAACGGACCTTCGCCGATCGACCGCACGTCCAATTCGGCGGTGGGGGTGTCCGTCGCTTTGGAGACGTCACCACTTGCCGCAAGAAGCGTGACGAGCGCGCGAAGAGCCGCGGGGTCGGCGCTCGTTTCGAACGCGAAAAACGCGGTGTCTTGCGGCGCATCGAACTTTGCGAAGCCGTGCACGGGCGCGCGTTGCGGTGCTTTGCAGACGAGCTTGGACGAAGGCATCGATCCTGGCAGCCAACTTTCGAACGCGCGCTTGGCATCGGCGTCCAAGTCTCCACGCAATTCGAACTCACTTCTGCCGAAGCACTCGACGAGCGCAGAGGCTTCGCTGACGGACAATGAACCGCCGCGAGAACCACGCTCGAGCTTGGCGAGCTCACGAAGCGCGGGCGACCAAGCTCGTTCACGCTCGGCCGCAATCGCCTCGCCGCGAACGACGTCTCTCCGCTCGAGATCCGTGCCCACCCAGATGTCCGCAAGTGCGCGACCGAAGGGCGTGCCACGCGGGTCGCCCGTGACGACGAGGCCGAATCCGTTTTCGGAAAGCGCCGAAGATGGCAGTACCGATACCGACACGCCATGTGCCTGCGCGGTGCGAGCTGCCGCGAGCGAAAGCGCCACTAGCAGGGCGTCTTCTTTCGAACGATCGAACCACGCGCGAAGGCACGGCACGAGAAGCTGCGTTTCGCGCGGGCGAGCATTCGGCTTCTGCGCGACGGATCGCGTCGCAAAGCTCGTTTGGCTCGCGCCTGAGTGGGACGACGACTCCTCGCTCTTGAATGGCGTCGTTCCGATCTTTCCGACGAGGCCGATGGCGGCGAGATCTTCGACGCGGGAGAGGAGCTCCTTGTCGTGTCGAACGGATTCGGGTCGCGCCATCCACCCGTGAAGGAGCTGCGTACCGAGATCGAGCGATGCGCTGAGTGGAGACGAAAGTCTAAGAGACAGGCACGTTCGGTTCGCTGCGTAGTCGAGGCGTGCTTGCGTGCGAACGTCTTCGACGTTGAGGCGTCGCTCGAGCGGGCCACCTGAAAGCGCGAAAAACGCATCGCGCAGGATGGCCGGCGCTCCTTCGAAACGAAAGAGCGCGGTCTTCGGATCTCCCGAGAGGCGCGAACCACTCTCTGCTTGCGTCTTCGGTCGCGGGCCGAAGAACGGCCTTCCAGCGACGAGCGCCCGCGCCTTTGCTTCTTGTTCAGGCGGCGCACGAAGCGCGACCGCAAGACGGCCGGGGGCAGTGCTCTCGGAGCGCGCGGTCTCGAGATCGGCTTGCGAAGGCACGGGCAACACGGCTTCGCTCGGCGGTCGGCAAGGATCGTTCGGAAATACTCGCGGCACGACGTGTGAGCCCTCTCCTTCACCGAGTGGGCGGCTCAGCTCTTCGAGGAACGCCGCGAGAAGCTCCGACGCCGGAGCCCGCAGTGCCAAGGATCCCCGAAGGCCGAGCGACGTTCTCCCGATACGTGACGCCGCGTCTGGAAACCGCGAGGAAAGTCGTGCTCCGAAGAGTGCGGCGAGCGCTTGCGCTTTTCGTTCTTCGTCACCGAGATCGCGGAGGTTCAGCGCGAATCCGATGATCGTCGGCGCATCCATGCCGTTGGGCGAGGTCGTGCTTGCCGTAGCGACGTTCGGCGGAGCAACGGCGTCGTACGTGAAGAGATCCGGAATGGGCTCGCTTCGTGTGACAATCTCGCGAACCGGCGTCGCGCGAGGGTGAACGCAAGAACCGAGCGCCAGAAAGAGGCCTCCAAAAGCGATGGCGCGGCGCGAGTTCATCGACTCTTTCGGTCTCGTATCCGCTCGATTCGGTGGCGGCTAGGAAAAAGAGTCCCCGAAGGATGGGTCAGACGTCGGCCTTCGGCCTTGCTGTTCCTACTTTCAGCGGCTAAATCCATCCCTCGTGCGCGCCTATTCTTCTGCCATCGCTGCTTCGTTCCTCACGGGGCTCGGCCTCCTAGCCTGCGGCGACGTCGGTGGTGACACCTCATCGCTCCCGCAAATTCGCGTTTCTTGCAAAGATACGACGACGGAAGAGGGCGAAGTCACTGCCGCGGGACCCGGGCTGCGTCTCTCGCAAGTCACCGATCCAAAAGCCGAGTGCGCCAACCGCGATGTTTACGTCACTGGCGTCGTCGTCGGTGCGGTCGATCAGTTCGACGAGACGCAAGACGGCAAAAGCCGCGGCACGATCTACGTGCAAGACCTCGAGTCGAAGAATCCCTATTCCGGTGTGAGCCTTTTCTCGCCGACGTTCATCCCGAACAACCTGCGCATCGCGGCAGGTGACGTGCTCGATCTCCAGGGCTCCTTCGTCGAAACGAAAACGATCGGAGCGACGGTCGACTTCGGAGACGAATCGCTGCCTCAGATGAGTCAGCCCATCGGTACGTTCCGATTCGATGGGCGCTCGCCCGATCCGGTCATCATCAAGCCCGAAGATCTCGTCGACTACGCCTCTGGGCGCCGCTGGCTCGGCATGCTCGTGAAGATGGAAAACGTCACGTTGACCGCGAAGGGGATCAGCAACAAGGGCCGCGTGACGGCGACGATCTCCGGAGAAGGACGCGACGCACCGACGGTGACGAACGAGCTTTTCGATCTTCCGCTCGACTCGCTGACGCAAGGAAAGCAGTACAAAAGCATCACGGGCATCGTGACGTACTTCTTCAATCTCCATATTTCGCCGCGCGGCCCAGAAGATCTCGTCGAGTAACGCGGGATAGCAGCCGCACACGAATCCTCATGCGACTCATCGGCGCCATCTTTCTTCTCGGCTGGTCGCTACTTCAGTCGTTCTTTGCGCATCGCCTTTCGACGAAGGCGGGGATCGTCGCGTTCCGTGAGAAGTTCGCGGCCGATCGCCTCCCCAACGTGACGAAAGAAGAGCGCGACTTTCTCACGCAGGCCTCGGGATGCATCGCGTGTGGGCTCTGCAATGTCGGCGAGGGCGTCGCCATTGCGCGCTCGAAGGGGGAGTACGCGGGGCCGATGGACCTCGCACTCGCGTCCTCACGCAACATGCCGGACTACGACGCCGCGATCGCTTCGATTGCCCACGTCTCCGAAGATCGCCTGCGAATCATCGAAGCGATCTGTCCCGGTCGCGTCCCTCTCGTGGAGCTCACGCGCTTCATTCGACGCAAGGCCGAAGACGCCCGAAAAATGGGCGAATCCGCAACGGCGACCTAGTCCGCGAGCGTCACACGTCGTCGATGCGACGGAGCTCGCGACGGAAGCGCTTCGCGTTCTCGACGTACGAATACGTGGCGGCCTTCGTCCAGATGAGATCGTGATCTTCGAGATCGCGCATCGCTCGTCCGGGACGTCCCATCACGAGCTTGCGCGGAGGGATGACCGTATTCGGAGTGATGAGCGACCCCGCGCCAATGATCGAGTCTTCGCCGATGATCGCGCCATCGAGGATCGTGCTGCCCATGCCGATGAGACAGCGATCGCCGACGGTGCAACCGTGAAGAATCACGTTGTGCCCGACGGTGACGTCGTTGCCGATGACGGTGGGCCAGATGTCGTTCGTGACGTGCACGAGCGAGTTGTCTTGGATGTTGGTGCGCGCGCCGATCTTGATGGAGTGCACGTCGCCGCGAACGACGGTTCCGAACCAAATCGACGATTCGTCGCCGAGGGTGACGTTGCCAATGACGATGCCCGTGTCGGCAACGTAGACATCTTTGCCGAGGACCGGCGTGAGCTCACCGAGTGCGTAGATAGGCATGAGAACTCTCCTTCAGGCGACTACTTGAAGTACGCGCTTTTCTACCGTCCGAACGCGCATCGCGTGCGTCGGTAGGGTCGACAAATGGATCATCGCGCGCTCGGTCGGCGCTCCCGCGAGCGAACGCTTGTTGGCCGAGACGATGTCCGCTTCGACGACCTGCCCCGCGAGCTCGAGGCCTTCGGGAAAAAGGTCGCGTGCGAGGTGAACGATTTCATTTCGCTGCGTGCGCCCCGTGAACGCATCGCCGAGCTTGCTCGCGCCTTCTACGAGGACGGTCACTCGTGTACCGACGAGGGTCGCCAAGTGAGCTGCAAGCTGCGCGTCGACGAGCTCGAAGAGGCGCGCGAGGCGTTCGGACTTTTTCGATTCGGGAACGTCGTTGCCGAGCTTGAGGGCGGGCGTTCCAGGACGCGGAGAGAACTTGAAACCGAACACTTGGACGAATCCGACTTCGCGCACGAGCGACAGCGTCTCTTCGAAATCTTCGTCGGTCTCACCCGGAAATCCGACGATGATGTCCGACGACATCGTCGTCCCGGGACGTGACGCAAGGAGTGCCGCTGCGCGTTCGATGAAGGTTTCGCGCGTGTAACGGCGAATCATTCTCCGCAGCATCCGATTGCTTCCCGATTGCACGGGAAGGTGGATGTGCTCGGCGAGAATCTCGACCTCGCGATGCGCAGCGACGAGCGAAGGCGTCGCATGACGTGGATGCGGGCTCGTGTAGCGAAGGCGCAGGAGCCCAGGTGCGAAAGGATTCGCGTCGTCGAAACGCGGAACGGCGTCGGCGATTTTTCGGAGGAGGGAAGGGAATTGGCTCTCGTCGGGATCGTCGCTTGCGGCAGGCGGAAGCGCGGGATCGCGAAAGCTGTCGACGGTCTGACCGAGAAGGACGATCTCTCGCGCGCCGCCTTCGACCCAACGTGCGACCTCGGCGACGATCTCGTCACTCGATCGATAGCGCTCGGGTCCGCGCGTCGTCGGCACGATGCAGAACGAGCAACGCTCGTCGCAGCCCTTCATCGTCGTCACGAAGGCGCTCACGCGTTTTTCGTCGGCCGTAGCCGTTAGAAAGCGAGGCTCGTCGATGTCGAACACGGTCCGCGCGACGGGGGGAGCGCCGCTTCTTTGGTCTTCGAGAAGCCGCGGGAGCTCGGGGATGTTGTCGGGGCCGAGAACGAGGTCGAGCACGGGGAAGCGCGCGAGGAGCTTTTCGCCCTCTTGCTGAGCGACGCATCCTGCGACGGCGAAGATGAGCTCTGGGCGGCGCTCTTTGAGGGGGGCGAGCTTGCCGACTTCGCTTCGCAGTTTTTGCTCGGATTTTTCGCGAATGCTGCACGTGTTGAAGAGCACGAGCTCCGCGTTTTCGAGCGATTCCGCCTTTTGCCAGCCACTTGCCCGCAGGACGTCGGCCATGCGGTCCGAGTCGTGGACGTTCATCTGGCAGCCGAAGGTTTCAATCCAGTAAAACATGGGGCGGCCGGGCATCTTACTCTGAAATTGTCGAAAGCGCTTCGTGAGAGGAGGCGGGGAGCCCGGGATTTGGTACGCTCGTCGTCCAAGATGACCGCCAAATTCGATACGATGGTCGACGTTTTCGACCACAGCCGAAAGCGTTTCGCCGACCGTCCTCTCTTCGGAACGAAGCGTGGCGGCACCTGGGTCTGGATGACGTACAGCGAGTTCGGAAACGAAGTCGACCGTATCGTCGGCGCGTTCCACGGCCTCGGAGCCGGCAAAGGCGACAACGTGTGCATCATCGCGGACAACCGTCCCGAGTGGGCCATCAGCGCGTACGGATGCTTCCGCGTCGGCTCCGCCATCGTCCCCATGTACGAGGCGCAGAGCGAGAAGGAGTGGGAGTACATCGTCAAGGAGTCCGAAGCGAAGATCCTCATCGTCGCCAATCGGAAGATCCTCGACCGCTGTTTGCGATTCCTCACGGACGTGCCGACGCTGAAAGAGATTCTTCTTCTCGACGGCGACAAGAAAGATTCAGACGGCGAGCACGTGCACGTGTTCCGCGATCTCAAAGCGGGCAGCAACGGCCACACCGAGACGCGACCGACTCCCTCGGACATCGCGACGCTCATCTACACGAGCGGCACGACGGGCACGCCCAAGGGCGTTTTGCTCTCGCACAGCAATCTCTGTTCGAACGTGAATGCGATTCACGAAATTCTCCCCTTCAACGAGAACGACAGCTCGCTCTCCTTCCTGCCGTGGGCGCACTCGTTCGGTCAGACCGTCGAGCTTCACGGCATGTATTCGGCAGGCGCCAGCATGGGCATCGCCGAGTCGATCACGAAGATCGTCGAAAACCTCGCCGAGGTGAAGCCGACAGTGCTCTTCAGCGTTCCGCGTATCTTCAACAAGATCTATCAAGCGGTGCAGAAGCAACTCTCGGAGAAGCCGGGCGTCATCCGCGCTCTCGTGAAGACCGCGCTCGAAGCGGCTGAAAATGCGCGCGAAGGAAGGCCCGTTTCGTTCGTGCAGGGCATTGCGCTCTCGCTCGCGCAGAAGCTCGTCTTCGAAAAAGTGCGCGCGCGTTTCGGCGGCAAGCTCCAATACGCCTTCAGCGGCGGCGCGGCGATCTCCCGCGAAGTGGCGGGCTTCATCGACGGCATCGGCATCACCGTCTACCAAGGTTACGGCCTCACGGAGACGAGCCCTATCGCCACTGCGAACTTCAAAGGACATAGCCGCGTCGGATCCATTGGCCGACCAATTCCAGGTGTCACCATCGAGATCGACACGAAGGCGACCGAAGGCAAAAAGACGCAAGACGGTTACGAAGAAGGCGAGATCGTCGTCTACGGCCCCAACGTGATGCAGGGATACTTCAAACGTCCCGAAGAGACGGCGGCGGTATTTCTCCCGGAGAAGCACGGTCAACGCGGCTTCCGCACGGGCGACATGGGTTACACGGACAAGGACGGCTTCTCGTTCATCACGGGCCGCATCAAAGAGCAGTACAAGCTCGAGAACGGAAAGTACGTCGTTCCGACGCCGCTCGAAGAGGCGATCAAGCTCTCGCCCTTCGTCTTGAACACACTCGTCTACGGCGACAACCGCCCGCACAACGTCGCACTCATCGTTCTCAGCGTGGATGCCGTGCGCGCATGGGCCGAGAAGACCGGCGTCTCGCTTCCCAAAGAGGTCGAAGATCTCGTGAAGGCCGAGCCCGTCCGCAAACGCCTCCAAGAAGAAGTGCAGGCGCACTCGGGTCAGTTCAAGGGCTTCGAGGCGATTCGGGACTTCGCGCTGATTGGCGAAGACTTCACGGTGGAGAACGGACTTCTCACGCCGAGCCAGAAGGTGAAGCGCCGCGCCGTCGTCGACCGCTACCAGAAGCTCATCGACCAGCTCTACAAGCGAGCCACGAGCAGCAGCTCCGCGCACGCCTGAGCTGAACGCACGCTCATAAACACGCGAAAGCTCGCGTTTTCGTTCGGAACTCGGGCCGAGGCAAAATGTCTCAACTGCCCGAGATAAAAGACTTTAAAGAGGCGCTCACCTCGCGCGGCGGGGTGTGATACGGTTCGCGCTGAGCGGCGGGGGTTTCTTCTCGTCGTCTTCCCTTTTTGACTAGCCATTGGGCTGCGCGAGCGAATGTCCCGCGCGACACGGAGATATAGCGATGAAAAATACGACTTGGACTCGGATTGGTATGAGCGCGGCGCTTGTTTCGCTCGTTTCGGCTGGAGTGCTCGTGGCGTGCAGCGGCGACGACGACGACAACCGCTCGAAGCCCTCGACCGACGTTGACAGCGGCGACAAGGCCGACACGTCGACGCCCGGTGAGGATGGCGGCCCCGGCACGGACGGCGGCCCCGGCACGGATGGCGGCCCCATCAGCAAGAACGTCACCCTCGCGCTCGTTCACGCAGGCGCAAACCTCGGCCCCCTCCACGCTTGCTACGCCATCGGCGGCGGCGTCGTCGGTGACTCTGCCAACAGCAACCGCCCCGTCGGTCCGCTCCTTCCCGGCATCGTCGGCATCTTTGCTTCGCCGTTCGACCTCTCGAACGCGACGTTCACGCCCTTCGTTCTCGACACGACGAACCCCACCGTTCAAGCGAAGCTCGCAGCTGGCAAGTCCTGCGCAGAGCTCGTCTCGTTGACCACGCCGGCCGTCGGCGTCGACGCAGGCGCGGATCAACTCGTCGAAGGCACGCACTACTTCCGTCTCCCCACGGTCCCCACGGGCACGCTTCTCAAGAA